>JAAZBV010000039.1 GCA_012513605.1 Desulfatiglans sp.
ATCAGCAAGACAAAGGCTGGTTGATATACGATGGTAGGCAATTAGAAATTGGGAAATCAACTACTTAACATCAGGCTAAACAAGGATGCCCGGAAAAATCGCCGGGCACCTGTTAGCCCGGCAGTTGGCAGAGAGATCATGAAAGAAATGAAGGATTGGAACCAGACCGATATTGCGTGTGCGCATAGCAAGGGCGGTGTTACAGTGACTGCGCACCCGTTCGACAACCTCATCCGAAATGGATGTAGCCTTTGGCCGCCGCCGGAAATTGTCCAGAAGTTATACCAGAGCAGGCAAATTCGGGCGTTCACAGGTGAAGACGAAAAGGTATGCACATCTGGCGTCGGTTTCTACTGCGATCTGCAATCCATCCATAGCGAAGATGCGATAACATGGTCAGTCTTTGGGACTATAGCGCGAGCGCCGCAGGCTGATTTGAAGGTTTGGCTCACAGACTTATTCAAGCTTATCGACCTTCCGGGTTTGACACCTGACGATGCAGAGGTGTTTCTTTGGCGTCGGGTGCCGCATCCTGACACTCTTGTTCCGGGCGGCCCCGAGATAGACGTTGGCATATCCACCTCGACCGCTCTCATACTGGGTGAAGCCAAATGGCAATCGGGCGTTGGTTCCGCCCAAGGAAAGATGAGGGATAAAGACCAAATTCAACTGAGGGGTGAGTTTCTCAAGAAGTATGGGTCATGCCTGTTCCCGAATCGCTCCGAATTTGTCGTTCTTGGCATTGGGCTTTTAGAGGACGCCTTCAAGGACACAACACCGGCAGGCATCACCTTTCGATCAACAACATGGGAAAACGTGTGCTTGCTGGCCTCCCATCCTCAAGCAGAGGAAGTCTGGCGCTATTTCAAATGGAAGAAGAAACACACAAGACTTGCCAACAACCGGCTGCAGTGGATCGCCGAAAACGCCGGCGCCCACTGAGCCGGAGCGTTAAAGGATGAATAAAATAAAATGACATCTTTAAAAAAACACATTGTTTACACCTTTCTTGCGATATTCGTTGTAACTGCGTTTGTTGGGCTTTCGGGCGTTATCGGTTGGGTTGAGATTAAACCTGACACCGTTAAATGGGTATTTGCTTTGCTTATCGCGCAATCTGCCACGGTCATCGTAACGATTATCAAAGCCCCAGAATATTTTAGCGAGCCTGAAGCGATAGCGCAAGCCAAGGAGGAGTATCTTACAAAGATAGAAGAATTGCAGAAACAACTGACTCAGAGCATCAAGGACCGCGAGAATATGGTAGCGTTCTTCGGGAGTAAAATACTTCCTGATGATCCAAGACATCCCCTTTATAACTTGCTTCACAATAATAATAACCCCAATCCTTAACCATCTAATCAACCGGATTTGGCGAAAGACATGCCAAACCGGTTATCAGGCTGCATTATGGAAAATGAAAAAGACATCAAAAACACAGTGCTTCCACACATTATACCCCCAGAAAGAGGCGACTTAGCAATGCATAACGCTTGGATTGCAGCATCGCCACAGTTAAGCAACATCTTATCAGGTTATGAAGATAATACAAAACTGAGCGACAATGTTTTCCTACTTCATTTACCAGAGGCTTTACCCACCCTTTCTGCCGCTGTAAATCTTCTTCAATCGCAGCAATTTTCTTATCAAGTTCTATACTTTGCGGGTGAACCTCAATGGACTTTTGAGTCATAGCCATCTCCTTTGCTAACCCTGGCTTTCACTTGACGGAATACGCAAGTGAAGCCGTCGTTATAAGTGTAGAAGAATAATGATCGTGGCAAAAAGGGATTATCCTATATTTCCATTTTTCACGGGCCTACTGGTCCGGTTTTTAAATTGACGGTTTTCGTTAAACTTAAAAGGTAGTTGCTTATGAAAAATACACTAAAAATTTTATCTATTATATCTTTGGTCCTGTTTTTCCTCTGTTCATGCCAAACAACACGTCCGATTAAAAAATTAGAAAAGCAGGCCATTAAACCTGCTCAACAGGAACAATATTCTGCTCACGACTATATAACTGATGGGTTTGGGTATGTTAAAAAAAGGCAGCTTGCCGAAGCAATTATCTGCTTCAGTAAGGCCATAGAGCTGGAGCCTGAAAATCCTTATGCATATGGTTTTCGCGGGAATGCCTATAATGACTTCGGTAAAATTGACAAGGCCCTTCCTGACTTAAATAAAGCTATTGAGCTGGACCCAGATAATCTATTTGCCTACAGTAGTCGCGGGAAAGTCCTTTTTAAGAAAAATAAAATTGATCTGGCTATATCTGACCTTAACAAGGCCATAGAGATAGATCCTGACAAAGATATTATCTACAATTATCGTGGAATGGTCTATATGAGAACAGGACAAATTGATGAGGCTGTGCCTGATTTTAGCAAAGCAATAGATCTGAATGCAGACCAAGAACTTTATTATAGAAATCGTGGGGCAGCATATGTAAAAAAAGGTCTATTTGATGAGTCAATATCTGATTTTACCAGAGCAATAGAGTTGGACCCTAATAATGGATTTGCTTACCACCTGCGTGGTGATGCCCATATTAATAAGGGCGAGATAGATGAAGCTATCATTGATTTAAGCAGGGCCATTGAGTTAATCCCTTATAATGCTCGTAATTTATTCAATCGAGGAGATGAATTTATCAGTATAGACGATGCGGTTTTTGATTATAACAATGCATTAGAATTGGACAGATACAATGCAACTCGTTATATAGCTCGCTCAAAAGCGTATTTTATAAAAGGTCTAATTGATGAACAAATATCTGATTTAAGCAGAGCCATAGAATTGGATCCAAATAGTTCACTTATTTATAATTTACGTGGAACTGCGCACTCAATAAAGAGACAGTATGAAGCGGCTATCTCAGATTATAGTAAACTCATAAACCTGGACCCAGATAATCCTGAATACTATAGTCAGCGTGGGAACGCTTATGTGGCCTTAAAAAAATTGGAAGAGGCCAATTACGATTTCAATAGAGCTATTGAGCTGAGTTCTGATAGTGTATCTGCATACAGTAATCGTGGAAATATGTACATGATAAAGAGACAGTATGAAGCGGCTATCTCAGATTTTAGTAAAGTCATAAACCTGAATCCCAATAAACCTAATTATTATATTCAGCGTGGGTACGCTTATAAGGGCATAAAAAAAATGGAAGAGGCCATTTATGATTTCAATAGAGCTATTGAGCTGGATCCCAAAGATTATATAGCGCGTAGCCAACTTGCATGGCTTTTAGCTACCTGCCCTGATAAAAAATATCGTGATGGTATTAAGGCAATAGAACATGCTGAGAAGCTGGTAGAGTTTAATAAAAATCCAGCCAGATTAGATACATTAGCTGCAGCCTATGCAGAAGCAGGCAGATTTGAAGATGCAGTAAAAACCCAGGAAATAGCAATTGATATCCTGAAAAAGGAAGGATCTTCTGCCGATAAAATTGCCATATATCTTGAGCGACTGGATTTTTATAAAGAAAATAAGCCGTGGAGAGACAAGTAGCAAAATATTTTTTATGAAAGATTTTCGAAAGAGAAAATGAGTGTCATGCCTTCACATTTCAAAACCTGTCATGAGTGAAGCCCTGACACTGTTTTTTAACTTTAGTAATTATAACTTATAATCCCGCATTCGGCGGCTCCTTCGGACCCGCCGAATGCGCAGGTGACCTGCGTATTGTGTGTCGAAAATATAAAGGATCATCGACAATAAATTTAAAATACATCTTATGCATACGAACAATATTAATCATTTCAAACAATACGATGTGGTAAAAATAATATCTTTTTCAAATCCAGATCGTATAATTAAATCTGAGTTCGATACAAAGAAACCAGAAATCGGAGACATTGCAACAATAGTTGAAATTTATACAAATCCAACAATTGGTTATGAGTTAGAGTGCTCAAATTCAAAAACAGGGGAAACACTCTGGTTATGTACTTTTGATCCTTTAGAGGTAAAACTTGAGTTAGTGAATTAAAAACACACAACAAAAAGTTCAAGGTGGTGCGACACCTGGCTACTATATCGCCGAGCGTAGCAGAGTCAATATTATCAACTATCTTAGGAGCATGGAGTTGAATGCCATAAACACGCCAGGCTCTTTAACTTCAGAGTTATGACAGCACTATATTTTAATGCAAGGAGATTTTCATTTTATGATAATTAATATTGGTGGCGTTCAATATGGCATTGGTCTTCCAGAGTTTTTAATTATTTTAGTTATATTTGCAATTGCAGTAGGTATCCCACTTATCGTAACCCTTCTACTCAGGAAATATGTCCCACAAAAACTTTGGATTGCTTTATTGTTAGGTTTTATACTCGGCCCACTTGGTCAATTTTATTTTAAAAAGGCATGGCTGTATTTTATATCACTTCTTATTTTAGAAATAATTCTAATCGTAAAACAGGTTAATTATGGTTTGTTAGCATTATCAATTTTATCAGCAGGCATCATGTACTTGCGTTTTAATAAATTAAAAAGTCATAACATTTAAATTAACAAGACTGGGGGGCCTCTTTCAATTTTTGCAGAACATCTAGGCGCAGCTTGTTATTTGAATCGAGGAGGGTGAAATGAAATATGTGAAGCCTATATTGATTTGTTTAACCAGCCTACTCTTTGCTGGTTGCTTCATTCGCATTCAAACCACCAGTAATGAAGAAATGAATAAGAATGTTGGTAAATTCGGAGTTATGAATAGAGACATGATTCTTATCAAAAATTACATGTCAAAGGAAGCTCTGAATTTGGGAGAAAAAAACCATATAAAACCTGAGTTTTTTATAAGGATACTAAAGGCAAATACGAGAGTAAAAATAAAAAGTGTTGCTTATCGAAGGTTACCGCATGGTGTGTTCTATTATTACGTTTGTGAAGATATTGAAAATAAAGATAAATTTGAATTATATAATGGCGACTTTGACGCAATAAAATTAGAAGTCAATCGCTAACAAGTAACTTCTCCTGCCGCGGCTCCGCAAGCAAAGGCTGCTCTTGATGATCTTAAGAAGACGTAGAATAATAAATGCTCTTTGAAATTTAGTTGTCAGAAAAGATAATAATTTTTAAAAGATCACCCTGCTTTACACTTTATCCTTAAGATCTGAATACCCGGCACATGAAGGTAAATACCTCTCATATATTCGTTAAATAAAGTCATTTCCTTCATTTATTATTTAAATATTGCGGGTAAACATTCAATATGTTAATTTTTATAAAAAATATCAGAGAATAAACCTTCAAACATTTTAAAGAATATTTATGGCAAAAGATTTTTACGAAATACTCGGAGTAAAAAAGGAATCCACCCAGGAAGAGGTAAAAAAGGCATACAGGAAGCTTGCCAGGAAATGGCACCCTGATATCAACCCCGGCAGCAAGGATGCTGAGCAGAAATTCAAGGATATCTCTGCTGCTTATGACTGCCTCGGGGATGCTGGAAAGCGAAAGCTCTATGATGAATTCGGTGAAGACAGCCTAAACTCCGGGTTTGACGCTGAAAAGGCTCGTGAATATAAAAAATGGGGTGCATACCAGCAGGAGGGTGGCTCAGGCCGCGCTTCGTCCGGAGGTCGGTCCGGGCAGGATTTTGGCAAATACCAGAGCTATGAAGACCTGTTCGGAGACCTTTTCAGCTCCAGGGGTGCAGGCAGGGCCGGTGGTGGGGCAGGATACGATTTCAGAAGCAGCATGTCCTCAAAGGGAAGGGATATGGAGCATGAGATGACCATTGACCTTATCTCTGCCCTTAAAGGTTTTGAGACAGAGCTTGCCATGCAGAAGATGAAGCCATGTGGTTTATGCAGCGGGTCAGGTATTGATCCGAAATCAAAGATGTCAACCTGTAGCAAATGCGGCGGTTCAGGCAGGCTGAATGTGGCAGAAGGCCCGATCAATTTCACAAGAGAGTGCCCCAAATGTCATGGGCATGGCAGCACAGGCAAACCCTGCCCGCAGTGTTCAGGCCAGGGGCAGGTTTATGATACTGAAAGGATAAGGGTGACAATTCCCAGGGGAGTAAAGGAAGGGAGCAGGGTACGTGTTGCAGGTAAAGGGGAACCGGGTTTTAATGGGGGGGAACCGGGAGACCTGTATCTGCTTGTACATATAAAACCACATGAGACCTTGAGGCGTGAAGAGGATGACCTGTTTCTTGATGTGCCTATAACCGTAAACGAGGCTGTTTCAGGAGGGACAATCCCAGTGCCCACCATTGATGGTATCGTAAACCTTAAGATACCAGCAGGAAGCCAGAGCGGTCAGAGTTTAAGGCTTAAAGGTAAAGGGGCTTTGAACCTCAAGACAGGAGCAAGGGGAGACATGATGGTGAAGCTTGTTGTAAAGGTCCCCAGGGGAGATAATGAAGAGATCAAAAAGGCGGCAAAATCACTTGAATCATATTATAATGAGGATGTGAGAAAAAATCTGAAATTGTAGCAATTATTTCATACTCTCTTTTATCTGAACAGCGAGCTCCTCCAGAATAGCATCAAACTGCCTGCGCATCTGGACCATATTCTCACGCATTCTTAATATAACCTCCACGCCCGGAAGATTTACATCCATATCTTCCATAAGTATCTTTGCCAGCCTGAGCTTATCAAGTTCAGCAGAATAAAACCGCTTTGTGGGATTTTCTGCAAAGCATTCGGGACAGACTATCTCCTCCTCCTCAAGGTATGTAATAGTCTCTTCATCCATTTCAAAGATGTCGATTACCTCAGAGAGTGTCCAGTATTCTTTTGTCATATATGCCTGTTCGAGTTGTTTTTATTTATTCCGATAATATGAAATTATTAACAATAAATCAATAACCCATAAAAAGAAATGCCGACAGTGTATCTATACAAAAACTATATACTTAACAGGGTTTAATCATGAGGGCTGTCTCTGGAAGGCAACCACACTGAAAGGTGCTGTTTTACTATTTTATGATCACTGCATTTTTTCAGGTCATCAACATCATCTATATCGCTTATCTTAGGGAGTATAAAGAGTCTTAAGCCCTGCTGTTTTATCAGTTCAAGTGTTTGAGCTATTACTGTTTCAGTCCCCCAGGGTATGCCTGTAAATATGTTAAACGCCATTCTCATGCCCACTAGCCAGTAACCGCCATCAATTGTAGGCCCCAGCACAATGTCGGTTTTATCAAGGGCATTGAATGCCTGTTCTACATGCCCTGGGATTAATTCCAAAATATCTGTTCCGATGAGAACGACCTTTGTGCAGCCGATATGAATGGCACTTTTTATGGCAGAATGCATCCTTTTTCCAAGGTCTCCCTGAACCTGTTCTGTATATGTTATACTATCACCCAGCCAGCTTTTCATCGCTTCTATACTTCCGCCGGTGTAGCACACCTCGAAGTGAAAATCTTTTTCAGCATGAAGCTGTTTTATCTGGCTGATAATATTTTCAGTAAGTTTTCGATGGACATCAGCGGCATTTACAGGCCCAAGATCAGGAATAAGGCGGGTCTTTGTCTTACCCGGAACAGGGTACCGCGTAAAAACAATAAGCTTATCCATCAGGGGACAAGCCATACAGCGCAATTTTTAGCATTGGTAATAACATAACTTGACACGCTGCCCATAAAGAAGGAGTTATTTACCCCTCTCCTCCCAATAATAAGGGTTCCGCAGCCATGTTTTTTTATATTTTTTATAATTGTTCTACCGATGCTGATCCGGCTTTCCACTTCAAGGATATGTATCTGGCTTTTCTTTAGCCCTGCATCAGTTAACGTCTTTTGTGCGTGGGCATAAAAACTTTCAATGCACAATTTGTCCCCTCTTGCAATGATTTCCTCCATCATGTCATTATCCTTTTTAAAATCAATGGCGCAGTAATCCCTGAGTTTGGGGGTAACATGCATGAGAGTAATATCAATGGATGTGTTTCCTGAAAACATAAATGCGGCATGATCAACAGCAACAAGAGAGGCTTCAGACCCATCCACTGCCAGCATAACCTTTCGCGAATTAACGTCGCCGCCAACAGCCCATACAGGAATTGTATCTGTAAACTCAATAATACTGTTTGAAATACTGCCGGTAAATGCCTCGGTAAACTTTGATATCCCCCTGTTTCCTACAACAACAGCATCGCAGATCGTCTGTTTTGCATAATCAAGTATCTCCTTTGAGGTGCCTTTGAGAGCAGGGAGTGAGACTTTTTCAATAAGTTTTTTATTTACCCCGAGCTTGATCATTATCTCCATTGATTCGTCCAGGATCTTTATGGAATGCCGGTGGTTTTTGTCAGCTATCTCCTTGAGCCCTGCCTTTACCTGGGGGTCTATGTTGGATTCCTGAATAAGAAAGTCCGAAATTTTGGGCTGAATATTTATAAGGACATAGTGCATGCCCTTTATGATTGAACACATGTCAATGCAGTATTCAATAGCCTTTCTCGAATGAATGCTTCCGTCTACCGCAATAAGTATCTTTTTTTCCATGACAGCTCCTCTCTGGCAAACTTAAATTTGACCCTATGGAGTTGGGCCTCTTGTGCGATGAATTGGGCTAAAGAATAGCGGAAACGCTACTGCTGGTCAACATAAAAGGGCCTAAGGGGAGCAGGACAATCAGCCTTTGAACCCTGTAATGGCCGCGCCAAGAATAGCTGCGTTACTATTGAGAATCATCTTAACAGGGATTTTTTCCATTAGTCCTTTAAATCTGCCCTTGCCTGTGAATCTCTTCATAAAGGTATCTTCTTTGATCCTCCAGAGAAGTTTCGGTGGAATACCCCCTCCGATATATACCCCTCCCCTGGTTAAAGCTGTTAAGGCAAGGTTTCCGGAGGCGGACCCGAGTATTGACAGAAAAAGATCTATAGTCTTCAGGCAGAGTTTCTGGCCCTTTTCCCGAGCAGAATCATTTATTACCTTTGCGGGGTCACCGCCTTTTATTTTTAATGAAAGCCAGCCAGGTTCTTTGTACTTACCCGTGGATTTAAGATAATCATAGATATTTAATATACCCATGCCTGAGATTATCCTTTCAAGGCTGACATGTTCGTATCTGCCCCAGAGAAATCTCAAAAATTCTGTCTCAAGGCAGTTATTCGGGGCAAAATCCACATGGCCTCCCTCTGATGGAACCGGGATATAGCCCTTTTCACTGTAAATTAGGAGCCCCTGTCCAAGCCCTGTCCCTGGTGCAATAAGAGAGATGTTTCCATTTTTTTCGGGCTGTGCCTTGTTTATAACATGAATTTCCGATCCTGTCAGGTATGGCACAGCGGCGGCCATTGCACTAAGATCATTGATCAGCTTTACATCTTCCATTACGAATATTTTTTTTATCTTTGATGCGTTCACTACCCATGGGAAATTGGTAGTTTTGCATACCCCCTTTTCTACAGGACCTGCAAGGCCGAAACATGCCTTTTTTACCCGAAAGCGGTTATCAGAGAGAAAGGCCATTATAATTTCTTCAAGACCACTGTATTCTCTGCTGGGATAACTGTTAAAAGCCTTCATCACTGGCCGCCTTTTTCCCATGCTAAAGATACCAAGGTTGGTTTTGGTCCCGCCTATATCGCCGGCAAGGATATATTCGGTTTTTATATTCATCGTTTTCCCCTGTGCCTTGCGCCCTGCGCCCTTTGCCATATTATGCTCATCTCCCATATCTCTATTAACTTGCTTTTGTCAGTGATACGAAAATCATTGTCAAATATATAGATAAATCATGTTAAATCAACAGAAAGATATTGTTAGACATGGATTTGACTTTTCATAATATTGTATCTATGTTTACAGCATTATTTTGGGTGGATATCTAAGGATCGCGGTTTTTTTACAGATAAAGGAGTTTTTATGAATATCAGCGATAAGGTTTTTGTGTCATTTGATTACAGGCTTACCCTTGATTCAGGGGAAGAGATTGATAAATCCCCTGTTGGGAAACCCCTTGGCTTTATTACAGGAGCCGGGCAGATCATTCCGGGACTTGAAGAAAAGATGATTGGAATGGCTGTAGGCGATAAAGCAAACATCAGCGTGGCGCCTGAAAATGCATATGGGTTAATTAATCCGGATTTGTTTCAGGCGATAAAAAGGGATCAATTCCCTGATGATATAGAGATCAGGCCTGGCATGACATTTCAGAGTCACGGGCCGCAGGGGCCTATGATAATAAAGGTTAAAGAGGTAAAAGGTAATGATACAGTGGTAATAGATCTGAATCATCCGCTTGCCGGTGAAAGGCTGCATTTTGATGTTAATATCGCCGAGGTGCGGCAACTCACATCTGAAGAGAGAGATGGCCTTTTGTCTTCCTGCGGTTGTGACTGTGGGTCAGGCCATTCTGGCGGTTGCGATTCAGGCGGATGCGGGTCAGAGGGCTCATGCTGCCATTAATTCCTTTATATCTCTACCGGACTTATAAATTTCAAGTGAAAAAGATTTCTTTTTTATGGCCGTTTTAAGCCTTATTGATATAAGCATAAGCTTTGGCGGCGTCCCTTTATTAGACAGGATAAACCTCCAGGTCGAAAAAGGGGAAAGGGTCTGTATCCTTGGCAGAAACGGTGAGGGTAAAAGCACCCTTTTAAAACTCATCGGTGGATCAATCAGGCCTGACAGCGGAACTATTTCAATACAGAAAGGGTTAACCGTTTCAGGCCTTTCACAGGAGCTGCCACAGGGCCTTACTGGCACAGTTCATGAGGTTGTTTCCGGGGGCTTAACCGGGGTGGGGGAGCTTCTTGAAGAGTATCACAGGCTTTCAAAGATCATGGCACAAAGTCATGATGTCGACACACTTAATAAAATTACAGGCATACAGGAAAGGCTGGATAGATTAAACGGCTGGGAGATTAACCGTCAGGCCGATGAGGTGATTACCAGGCTCTCACTTGACCCGGATGAACCTTTTCCTTCTCTGTCTGTTGGATTTAAACGCAGGGCTCTTCTTGCAAGGGCTCTTGTCAGTAAACCTGATCTCCTCCTGCTTGATGAACCTACCAATCACCTTGATGTTGCATCCATAACATGGATGGAGGAATTCCTTGAAAAAACCAAAAGCACTATCATAATTGTTACACATGACAGGATGTTCTTACAGAAACTCGCTACGCGGATAATAGAGATAGACCGGGGCAATATACTGAACTGGGCATGCGGGTACAGCGAATTTCTGAAAAGGCGTGAGGAGGTGCTGGAGACAGAGGCGCTTCACAGAAACGAGTTCAGGCACAAACTGGCACAGGAAGAGGAGTGGATCAGAAAGGGTGTAAAGGCGAGACGTACAAGAAATGAGGGGCGGGTACGTGCGCTGATAAAGATGCGCGAAGAGCAGAGAGGCTGGAGGATGAAATCCGGTATCGCAAGGATCACAGTGCAGGATGCTATCAGCTCCGGGAAACTTGTTATTGAGGCAACCGGTATCAGGCACAGCTATGGAGATAAAAAGGTAATAAAGGATTTTTCAACCTTGGTAATCCGCGGTGACAGGATAGGTGTTATAGGCCCTAATGGCTCAGGTAAAACAACCCTGCTCAAGATACTGCTTGACCGGATGAAGCCAGATAGCGGCAGCGTAAAATATGGCACAAGGCTTGAGATTACCTATTTTGACCAGGTAAGGGAAGAGCTTGATGAAGATGCTACGGTTGAATCAAGTGTGGCTGACGGTAAAGACACTGTTATTATTAACAATACCCCCAGACATATTATAGGTTACCTGAAGGATTTTCTATTTACACCTGAAAGGGCAAAGAGCCCTGTACGCATACTTTCAGGAGGAGAGCGCAACAGGCTCCTCATAGCAAAACTTTTTGTCCGGCCATCGAACCTCCTGGTGCTTGATGAACCGACAAATGACCTTGATATGGAGACCCTTGAACTCTTAGAAGAAAGGCTCATGGATTACAAAGGCACTATAATCCTTGTAAGTCATGACCGTGCCTTTTTGAATAATGTTGTTACAAGCACTATTGTCTTTGATGAAAAGGGTAAAATTGCAGAATACCCGGGCGGGTACGATGACTGGATTACCCAGAGACCTGAACCTGTGCAGGTAAAGGAGCCTCCAAAAACACCTGCACCTGTAAAACAATCAAACAAAAAAGAGCAACCACGCAGGCTCAGCTTCAAAGAGACAAAGGAGCTGGAAGGGTTACCCTCTATTATTGAAAAACTGGAACAGGAGCAGGCATCTCTTTATGAGCAGATGGCAGCCCCGGAGTTTTACAGAAAGAATGGTGAAGTAATTGCAGAGGCAAAGTCCAGAGTAGAAGAGATAAAGAGAGAACTGGAAGAGAGATACGGGCGGTGGGAAGAGCTTGAGGGGATAAAAGAGGCATCCTCTTAGATTTAAGCTTCACTCATAAGGATAAGCGGCAGCCTGTCAGCAACCAGAAGCCCTTTTTTTGTGGGGGTAATAGAATCTCCTGATATCTTTACATACCCTGTGTATTCAAGTTTTTTAGCGGATTCCATTGCACCGGGGATATCTTTAATAACATCAATTTGTATGCCTTCAATAGTCCTTAACCCTAAAGATATCTTTTCAAGAAGCTCCTGTTCAATCATCAAATCCTCAGTATCCTCAACAGGCAGCATTCCGCCTTCAAGACTTGCCCAATATTTTTTAATAGAGCTGTAATTCCACCACCTCTTTTTACCATCAAATGAATGGGCAGACGGGCCAAGTCCAAGGTATGGTATGCGACGCCAGTATTTCATATTATGCCTTGACTGGTATTCACGGCCTCTGGCGAAGTTAGAGACCTCATAATGAGTATAGCCTCTTTCTTCCAGAAAGGCTGATGTCTCAAGAAAAAATAGAGCCGCAGCATCTTCGCTTAGATCATTCAGTTCACCCTTTTTTTTCATGGCGTTAAAGACTGTTTTCCCCTCTATTGTAAGCTGGTAGCATGAGATGTGTTCAGGGCTTAAGTCTACAGCCCTTTCAAGGTTCTTTACCCATTCATCAACCGATTGATTCTTTAGACCATAGATAAGGTCTATCCCTATGTTATTAAAACCTTCTGCTCTTAAATCCATGAATGCCTTTTCAGAATCGGCGGTGCTGTGCCTCCTGCCAAGGAATTTAAGGTCACTATCATTAAATGACTGAACACCAAGGTTTACACGGTTAATGCCTGCATTATTAATTCCTGTTATTTTTTCATGAGTCATATCACCCGGGTTAACCTCAATGGTGATCTCTGCCCCTTCAGTAATTTCAAATGTGTTTTTTACTGAATCAATGATCCCGGTAATTATCCCTGTATCAAGCAGAGAGGGTGTACCCCCGCCAAGATAGAGAGTATCAAAGGAGGTAAATTTACTTTTATAAAAGGTTATTTCCCGTTTCAGGGACTCAACGAACCTGCTGACAAGGGTGTTTGAGGCAATGGAGTAAAAGTCACAGTATGGGCACTTAGACCTGCAAAAGGGGATGTGGATGTATAGGCCGGCCAATCTTAATCGCTATTCGACTTAAATACCGCAACAAAAGCGCTCTGGGGGATAGCGACTGCCCCTATCATCTTCATGCGCTTTTTACCCTTTTTCTGTTTTTCAAGGAGTTTGCGTTTACGTGAGATATCACCGCCATAACACTTTGCAGTAACATCCTTTCTGAAGGCATTTACTGTGCTGCGTGCTATTATGGTTCCGCCTATGGCACCCTGTATGGCGATCTTAAACATATGCCTCGGGATCTCTTCCTTGAGCTTTTCACAGGCATGCAAAGCCCTTGCCCTTGCCCTCTCCTTGTGTACTATCTGAGAAAGGGCATCCACCCTGTCTGAGTTAACAAGGATGTCCAGCTTAACAAGGTCGTTCTTCCTGTAGTCAAGCATGTCATAATCAAATGAGCCATAACCCTGTGTAACGGTCTTTAACCTGTCGTAGAAGTCATAGAGTATCTCGGCAAGCGGCATGTCAAAATTGATCTCAACCCTGCCCTGTGTGGGGTAATTAAACCTGGCGTTTTCACCCCTGCGTTCAAGGCAGAGGTCCATTACAGCGCCCATGTACCTTTCAGGTATCAGGATGCTCGTCTTAATATAGGGCTCAAGGGATGTTTCTATGGTTGCAGGGTCAGGGTAATAGAGGGGGTTATCCACCTTGATCTTTTCGCCGTTGGTAAGTTCAAAGTGATATTCGACTGATGGAACTGTCATGATGATAGACTGGTCATACTCACGTTCAAGCCTTTCCTGCACGATTTCAAGATGCAGGAGACCCAGGAACCCGCACCTGAAGCCTAAACCAAGGGCGGCTGATGAATCTTTCTGATAAACAAAGGCAGCATCATTAAGCTTGTATTTTTCAAGCGAATCGGCAAGTGACCCGTAATCATCCGAGCTGATGGGGTATATGGAAGAGAAAACCACCGGCTTTGCCTGCTTGAACCCCGCCAGAGGCTCAGGCGCAGGGTTATTATCAAGGGTTATGGTATCACCGATGCTTGTGTCGCTTACAGTCTTGATCCCTGCTATCATGTAACCGACATCGCCTGCTGACAAAGATTTTACCGGTTCCTTTTTTACACCGAACCTGCCCACCTCTTCAACCCTGTAGGTTGCCCTGTTGGACATGAACCTGATCACATCGCGCGCCTCAAGTTTGCCTGAAAAGACCCTGATGCTCACGATCGTGCCCCTGAATGGATCATATTGTGCATCAAAGATAAGCGCCTTTAAAGGGCCCTCCGGGTCACCCTTTGGAGCAGGAACATATTTGGTTACTGCTTCCAGGACATCATCGATACCTATCCCTTCCTTGGCAGAACATAGAATCGCTACATCTGAGTCAAGCCCAAGGTCAACCTCAATCTGCTCCTTTACCCTTTCAATATCCGCTGATGGGAGGTCTATCTTGTTTATTACAGGTATAATTTCCAGGTTCTGCTCAATAGCTGCATACATGTTTGCGAGGGTCTGTGCCTCAACCCCCTGTGATGCATCTACAAGAAGCAGGGCGCCCTCGCATGAGGCAAGCGCCCTTGACACCTCATATGAAAAGTCCACATGGCCGGGTGTATCGATGAGGTTAAGTTCAAATTGCTCGCCGTTTTTAGCAGTATAGGGAAGGGTGATGGCCTGACTCTTAATAGTAATACCCCTTTCCCTCTCTATGTCCATATTGTCCAGTAACTGATCCCTGAACTGACGGTTATTCACCTGGCCGGTATGCTGTATTAATCTATCCGCAAGGGTTGACTTGCCGTGGTCAATATGCGCTATTATGCTGAAATTTCTTGTATTTTTCATGTTTGATCTATTTGCTTTTTATATTGTTAACATTGTTATGATAAAATAAATTTTCTCAAAAATCCTTTAATGCCTACAAACTTTGCTCCTGAACTTTTTTATCGTTCATCTCTTCGTAGAGACATGCCTTGTCTCTACATGATAACAATCCTGTTTAAACTTATAGGGCGTGGATATTGTCCTGCCATAGTATAACAGGGTTTGATGCTTCCCCACCTTAAAAGGCAGATAAGTATATGAGAAAACAGAGGCAGCGTCGAGAAAAAAGATATACAGATATTAGTTTATGAAAAGTATTCTATAGTATAGGGTCTATATCATTGACGTTTTTAAATGCAGCATTTATAATCTTACCTGAATCTTACTTTTATTAAGGGAGTTGTCATGCAAACGACCCAGTTATCAAGTAAAGGGCAGGTAATTATACCCAAGATTTTAAGGGACAGGTATAAATGGAACCCAGGCCAAAGGTTATCAGTTATTGATACTGGTGATGGCATTATATTAAAGCCATTAAATGTTTTTAAAAACAGTGAACTTGATGAGGTGGCAGGGATTTTAAAATATAAAGGCAAGGGGGTTTCCCTTGATCAGATGGAAGAGGCTATAAAAAAAGGTGCCCTAGAGGCCAAAAAATGATCTCAGTGGACACCAATATAATTGTCCGCCTCCTTACAGGTGATGATAAATCCCAGTTTGAAAAGGCAAAGGCATTATTTTTAAAAGAAAATATATTTGTCACAATAACCGTAATCCTTGAATGTGAATGGGTGTTACGGTATGCATATAATTTTGAACAATCAGAGATCCTGAATGCCTTTCAATCTTTATTTGGTTTGCCTAATGTTCATTTTGAAACATCAGAAAATATCTTAAACGCCATTGAATGGTGCCAGAGAGGAATGGATTTCGCCGATGCCCTCCATCTGGCTCAATCAAAGAAGGCAGATGCCTTTGTTACATTTGATAAAAAGCTTATCAAGGCCGCCCGGAAAAATATGACAATCCAAGTGCATGAGCCCTGATTTTCAGAAACGGGTGACTTGCTTTCCCCCTTTCAATCAACACCTGCCCGTTTACGGTGATATTCAATAGCCTCTGTGCAGTTGTTATCAAGCAGATCCTTCAGCTTGTTCTTAATAAGGTTGTTATCCCATGATGGAGATGCAATAAGTTTTTCCTTATAATCAGGCAGCCGGTAAAGAAAGGCGCTGATTGTCTTTTCATCCATCCCCCTCATGTTCATACCAAAACCTGCCTGTTCAAGCATGATGCCGTTTAACTCCTGTTCAAACTGGCCGCGCATGGGGAGGGCCAGGTATGGCTTCTTAAGGTAGATCGCCTCTGTTAAAAGTGTAAACCCTGCTGTTGCAATAACTGCCCTGCAGCTTGAAAGATCTTTCAGAAATCCATCTTTACTGAATGGTTTATAGGAGATGTTCCCCTCCTGACTGTTCATGTCATAACCATAGAGTGTGAACCTTTCCCGCTTGAATCCTTTGAGCATCTCAATAAAAGACTCGAACCCGCTTGTCAGATAAACAAGAAAATGATCTGCTTCAGATGTGGGAAGATCAAGGACTTGCTTTCTCAATATGGGTGGAAAAAGGAATGTCCGATCATTTGTAGTTTTACCAAAATAAAAGGTGGTAACAAGAGAGACATCCGGTTTTGGTACTATAGAGCGGATAACTGTCTCGGTTATGAGTTGATCTTTTTTGAGAGAAAGCGGGCAGTCAAACTCCATATACCTGATGCGGTGCTGGTTATCCACTGTAATAAGCGGCAGGTTGTAATGGTTTGCAAGATATGCGGTCATGGGTTCAAAATCGGTTATTACGCAGTCCGGTTCAAACTCCTTAAACAGGGTTTTCTTTAAGAGCTGAAGAGCCCTGTGGCCTTCGGGTAACCTCATAAGGTTATCTGTAAATGTCTTAACTATTGATACCTTGTTATCCACGCTTGCAATATGGAGTCCCTCTGTCTCAAATACATCAAAATTATCCTTGAGATTCTTGTACCCCCTGTCATATGAAACAACCTTTACCTGATGCCCCTGATCAAGAAGAAAGGGGATAATCTCAGAAGCACGTGATGAATGCCCTGAACCTTCGCCTGATACGCCATAAACAATTTTTGCCATTGAGTTACCTTTGGTTGGAGGTTATAGTGTGAACCTTCTATAACATATTAATAACTATTTTTACAGTGGATGAATATGAATAAAAATTTTTTTATGAGTTGCCTGTTTCTTCTTTTTATTTGTTATATCTGCCCTTGCACAGAAGCTAAAGGACCTGATTTTACTGATAACCTCGGCAAGATTGTTAAAGAGGGTGATAACTATAAAATCAGGCTTCTGGATGAAAAACAGGGAGGTGTTAAAACAGCGGAGGCGGTGTTTCTTATCAAGGCCAAACCTGAAACTGTATTCATGGCTGTGACCGACTTTGACCATTACCCGGAGTTCATGCCCAATATTGTTAGCGCCACGAAGGTAGGAGATAAGGGTGGGGACAAGAAATACGGCTTCACACTGAAGGTTGCCTTCTGGGATATTAAATATACCCTGCTTTTAAAGCCAGGCCATAAAGGGGATTCCTATTCCCTTGACTGGACATTTGTGGAAAGCGATATAAAGGATACAACAGGGGCATGGAGGATCGGGCCCTTATGCAATCCGAGCTTGTAAACCATATCAAAACAGATGGTTTTACCTATATCCCAAGGGCTGCTTCAGACTGGATGGTATGTGATATTGCAGATCAGCCCATGCGGATAGCGAGGCTTGTTGGCAAATGGATTCAGGAAGGGTGGTGCAGGCACACGATCTTCAACCTGAATCTCCCAATGAAAAAGAGATATGATGGGGTTAAACAATGCGAAGGGGTGATTCGTGATATGCTGGATAGTTTAGGGATACGATATTCACTCTCTATAAAACAACTTTACCATGACCGTGAGGAGGTTACAGGTTTTATAACGACAGGGTAACTTTTCACCACAGAGAGCATCCGCCTTCGCTGAAGCTATGGCGGGACAGGCAGAGGACATGGTATAAATGCTTTAAAAACTCCGTGTCCTCCGCGGTTATCTATAATAATTAATGGACAGGAAAGGAGCTAAATGCGGTATTTAAAATTATTGGCTATAATCAGCATAATGGTTTTGTTATCCACCGGTTTTACAGGTGCAGGTGAAACACCTGCTGGAAAACGCCCCGATCAATGGGCGCAACCTGTGAGTATGAAGGGGGTGCCAAACCTTCACAAGGTCTCTGAAATCCTGTATAGGAGTGCCCAGCCCACATCCGAAGGCATGAAAAATCTGAAGGCATTGGGAATAAAAACCATCATCAATCTTCGGTCATTTAACTCGGATAGAAAAGAAATAGGAGATACCGGTCTTGGTTATGAACATATCTACATGAAGGCATGGCACCCTGAAATCAAAGAGGTTGTAAGGTTTCTGAAGATAGTCACAGACGAAAAACGTACTCCTGTTCTTGTCCACTGCCAGCATGGCGCTGACCGCACCGGGATAATGTGCGCCATATACCGTGTCGCAGTGCAGGGCTGGACAAAGGAGGAGGCGCTTAAGGAATTGAAAGATGGTGGATACGGGTTTCATTCGATATGGAAGAACCTGCCTCCCTGGTTTGAAAAACTTGATATAGAGGCAATTAAAAAGCAGGCATTTTAGAAGATTGTTTTTACATGTAGGGGCAGACCCCCGTGTCTGCCCGGTTAGACATTATACCTGGGTACTAACAATCAATCTTGATCTTCATCTGGCTCCAGCCAATTTTTTCTAATAACCCATCCTATTTCTGGTTTTATGTTTTTTGTCTGTGCATTCTGTGAAATACCTATGAATCCTGCAATAAAATCCATATTGTAAATTTTACCACGATAATGCCACTTAAATGGTGCCATTGATAAACCACCGGGGATATCTTGCATCGTTATATGAATTACCTCTTCCTTCTCTGGTTTGAAAACAGGGTTTAATACACTAGGCATTTTTGTATATCCTGTCAGGTAAGGGAAAAAATTTACCACCCAACCAGTTATATAAGGTCCTTCACCACTTTTCTCATCCAATTTATAAATAGAATTCCAGAATTTCTTATTGATTATCCCTTTTGATGCATCCACGAACTCTTTCAATATGGGGACCAGTTCATCTGTCCACCATTTAAGGTCATACTTTTCAAGCTGCCTTGTTCGATTAAGGATGTCTTCCCAGTCTTCAGGGGTTCCTTCCAGGGTAATTGAAGGTATTCCACATATTGTAAAAAAATCATATGAAAAATAGTGTTGCATCATATCCATAAGGGTTATCTGAAATGCCGCTTTATTAACTATAGAAGAAGTGGAAAAACCTTTTGATATAAGATCTTCATTATCCTTTCCGATATGCTCACCGATCTGTCTGCAGAATTCAGGAAATACTTCCTCCCAGGGGTTATCCTTCTTTCCTTTAATAAAATCATCCCTGCGTACTACTAATGCTATTTTGCCTTTGTGCTTTACAAATTTGGCACGTAAAGACTCTGCATTATTGTTCACATGAGCAGCAAGGCCTTGAACTATAAGCAGCCAGATATGATCAGGGGTTATTGTTAGCGGCCTGTGTGTAGCAAAAGAATGGTGTACAGCATTTACAAAAGGGTGTCCCTCGCAAATGACTGTTTTGTCAATCGATTGTGAAAAGGCTTCAACATTTCCAAAATTTATCTTAACAGCACCCCCAAGTGGTTTTTCAGGAAGTAAGTCTTTTGCTATCGTAACTTCATTTAATATGAAGGTTGTGCGGCTATTAGCAATTGTATTATGATCGAAAATAAAAATGATTGCCAAAACCAGAAGGAGTTGAAATTTTATCATTATTCCTCCATTTATAATTGTGATTAGCCTGATTATCCAAAATGTATCACATTTTTCTAAAAGTGATATTTTGAATTTCCTATCTCATAATATCATGACATTGTCTCCCTTTCATCCAGGAGAGCCGAAGATAGATCACTACCATTCAATTTAAGCCGTGTCCGGGGTCTTTTCCATGCTGGGATAGTAGTACCCAGTCTATCAAAAAAAGGGATGACCTCTGCAACAGGTTTTCCACGGCGTAAAAGTGCTATTTTTTCGCCATGTTCCACTTCAGCAATAAACCTTGATAGGTTTTTACGAAAGTCAGTGAAGGTAACTGTCTTCATAATGCTGCCGCCTATATATCTTAATCAATAAAGTGTGCATATGGATTGTAATTTTGTCAACATTTTCATTTATTGATAATCAAACAGGTGTGTCAATCTGAAGACCCCCACCACATCAGGATACTCCTGCCCAAGGAGACTCATTGAGTCTGTATTATACCCTATTGTCCATATGTTTATAACCTGGTAATTTCCTGAATCATTTTTCTCGTTATCAACAATACCGATGTGGTCAAACATTGTTCCATTCTGTATGCCGGTATCCAGTATAACAATATCGCCAGGTTTAAGCGTTGCCATATCTGGCTTGCCATTTCCATTAAAAACATTAATAGCATTATGTTTCAGATAAATCTGTAGGTTTCGTGTTCTTCTATGGTCAATATTATAATCCGGCTTCCGGATGTTTTCATACCGCTCCGGGTGTGATAAAACGTCTTCATGAACAAGCGCCTGCAGATCAATGCCAGCATGCCTTAGAGCCCTGATGATGATATCAGTACATACAGCCTCTTTTAAAATAGGTCTCCCTGTTTAATTTTATCCTTGTCAGGATTCGAAGGAGAGAGCGCAACTCTGAAACTTTTTATTTGGGCCTCACCTTTCTTAACTGTTAATAAACGTTCTTCTTTGTATATCTTTATCCATGTGTCAGATACCATCTCCTGATTAACAAAACCCTCCAGACCGGTAAGGGCCCTGACCCTGATCCATTGCCCGATATTTTCTTTTTCATTCAATGTCTGATTATTCCTCAGCTTTACAACTACCCTGAAATCCTGTCCGGCTCCTTCACGTAAATTTATCTCAGGCCTTTTGGTATAAAGGAGCGCATCAGCATTGCCGGGATGAAAGAGGCAAAACAATGAAATGGTTGTGATAATTATTTTTATGGCTAATTTGAAAGCTTCTATTGAGTCTCTGCTGGTTTAAATTTTAAAAAAACCTTTCCCACACTATAAGCAACCATGCTATTGCGGCAATACAGATACTTAAAAAGACAGCGGCAGAACCAATATCCTTTGCCCTGCCTGAAAGTTCGTGCCTTTCCATCCCGACTCTGTCCACTACTGCCTCAAGCGCAGAATTCAAAAGCTCTACAAGGGGGATAATAAGATAGCTTATTATCAGGATTGCCTTCTGAATGCCTGTTTCACCAATGAAAAAACCGGAAGGGACGAATATAATCCCTGCAATGATCTCCTGTCTGAATGCCTCTTCATTTTTCCATGCGGCCTTGAATCCTGCCACACTGTAGAAAAAGGCATTTACAAGCCTTTTTAATCCTCTGTTTGATCCATCACCCATATGCCCTCATTTAATCTATTGCGGCTGTTCATTTACAAAATCGATAACAGTTATTTCAGGAGGAGATAGAAACCTTATTGGCGGGCCCCATGTGCCGGTGCCCCTGCTTACATACAGATAGGAATTGCTGCCAAGCTCATACAGGCCATCCATGTACTTAAACATCATACCTACAAAAAAATTAAAGGGGAATATCTGCCCCCTGTGCGTATGACCTGAAAGCTGCAAATCAAACTTACCAATATTTTCTGTTTCAATCCTGGGCTGGTGTTTTAAAAAAATGTTTAATTTATCCGGTGAAAAAAAATTGATCACACCTGCTTCATCAATCTTCTGCACAAAGCCGCCCCTGTTTACAGCAGGGTCATCAATCCCTGCGATGTTTATAAATCCGTTTACCTGTACACCCTCGTTTCTGAGCAGCCTGAAACCGCAATCCTCTGTAAATTTACCGGTAATATGAATGCCCGCAAAAAATTCGTGGTTCCCGGTTGCAGCATATTTTCCATACCTTGTTTCAATATCCCTGAACAGCCTCTTAACCTTATCCTGCTCCCTGAGCCCGTCATCAATAAGGTCACCGGTCGATACCAGTATATCAGGTTCAAGGCCTGAGATAATATCAGTAATTTTTTCGGCTAATCCTACACCGTTAAGGCGGCTGAAATGGATATCCGATATCTGCACAACCCTCAGTTTTTCCACACCAGCCGGGAGTTTTAATGTCTCAATTGTAACCCTCTCACTCCTGATATTCCACGCCTCATATAACCCGTAAAGATTTATAAAGGCAGTCAACGCAATTACACAAATTAGGGCTATCCGTTTGTCAGGTATTAGCTTCAACAGGTTTATGTTAAAAATGTGTGAGGATAAATAGATAATAAACCTGTAAATATCAACCGCCAGGTTAAGTGCAAAGAGCAGAAAGAGGATGCCCATCCATAAATAGCCTGTATATGTGATTAGGGTTGACAGGGCCTCCGTCCCTTTACCCTCTATCATGCGCATAATAATTGGAGAGAGCAGGAGAAAAAAGAGGATAATAATAAATAAAATATTCTGCGACAGGGTTAGGTTGAAGGCCCTTGTTACCTTTCGGTAAAAATAGAAATGCAGAAGTGCATACAGGGAGAGAAAAACACCTATGAACATGATAAAAGCATAATTGAATCTCATTTAATCTCCGGGAATATTAGTAAATATGGCTATATAATAAGCATGCATAAGTGTCAACCGGGCCATTAGCCTTGCAGCTTCTCTTCCTCTTTACATGGGTCTCTGTCCTCTTTAGGCGACATTATCTTTACCTCCGGTAATATATCCTTGAATTCATCAGCAAAGATCTCCCACAGGGTCACAAAGAGCCCTGCTATGATCGGGCCAATGATCATACCCACCATACCGAACATGAGGATGCCGCCCAGTGTCCCGAATAGTATCATAAGCTCATGCATCTGTGTATCCTTGCCGACCAGTTTTGGGCGAAGCAGGTTATCCATGCTTCCGACAACAAGACCGCAGAATAATAAAAGGATGATTGCCTTGATTATGTGCCCGGTAAATAAGAGTATAACAACTGTGGGCAGCCACACTATTGCAGAGCCAACACTGGGTATAACAGAGAGTACTGCCATGATTGTACCCCAGAACAGGGCGCTTGGGATTCCTAGAGCGGCGAAGGCAATACCTGCAAGTGCCCCCTGCAAAACCCCTATCACAATTGTTCCCTTGAGGGTAGCGCGGGTAATAGAGGTGAATTTATCAAGCATCCTTCTCTCAAACTGATCCTCAAGGGGCAGATAGTAGAGTATCCTGTTTAAAATCTTATCCCCTTCCAGAAGAAAAAAGAACATGCAGTAGAGCATGATAAAGAGGTCCAGTATTATGTTTACCGTGCCTATGGTAATTGAACTGAGTTTGTCTATAATAAAACCGCTAAGGCTTCCGGCAAGTTCACCTGCCTTTGAAATAATCTGCTCACTGTACGGCGCTATAGACTGGTAGAATGGCAGGGATTCAAATAAATCTGAAATCGTGCCGGGTTCGGAAATCTGGCGCTCTATCCAGGGCCTGGCAATAGTGCTTATCTTTACGGCCTGGGCAGCAACAACCCCTAAAAGCCCGGTTAAGGGAATAATAATAATGCATAAAATCAAAATAACTGTAACCGCACTGGCAGCAACACGGCGTCCCTTAAACCACTTTTCAAATTTATGAAATACGGGCATCAAAAGCGCGGAAAAGATGGCTGCAAGGAGTACAGGCATAATAAACTGCCTGATCATCACAAGAAACAGGATGGAAATCAGTACTACCAAGACGATCAATATCCAGTTGTTAACAGCCTTTTTATTCATTTAAAGTGCCCCCTGAACTAAGCGGTTTTAGTGAAATGATCATACTTACTTAAGGATATCAAATATTTTCCCTGTCCAGATTATCAGTATAAATCGAGTCAGAAAGGTGGCTAAGAGGTTTATTCGTAAAATATCTCCGGTTATTTAATTTGCTTTCCGGTTATTGTTTTAATATCAAGCACGTCCTTTTCTCTGCCTGTCGCTGATTTATTTTTGATTAGCTTTTCCAGAGATATTACCGGAATATTTAGTTCTCCAATTTCCACAGAAATTTTGTCTCCATCAGCCTCTTTATATGTAACCCCATCGACTTTTGTTATGATGTCAATCCTGCGGGGGATCACACCTATCTGGAAAATAATGCCTTCAGTAGAAAAATCATCCGGCTTGATCCCGTCAAGTGGCGCACCGAATCGTGCCAAGGCTCTGAATATTTTTTTTGAATTAATTGGATCAGGTTTGACCCAGATATCGATATCTCCGGTGGCTCTTGGATATCCGTGAGTCCCCAATGCATAGGCCCCAACTATCATAAAATCAACTTGTTCTTCTAATAATAGTTGCAACATCTCTCTGTAATCTTCGTTCAGCATCCTGTCCTCTTACAAATGCCCAATTGTCTTTTGTAATCTCCCAGATCATGGAAAATAATTCGTTTTTTTCTGAATGGACATATTCACTATCATTGTCTTCGAGATCAATTTTTTTGATTATTTTCCTGTCCATTTTCATTTTAAGTACAACCTGATTCTTATAGTTTAAATGCAACTATTATTTATTTGAATATATCCTTAATAAACTTAAGAAGATAGGCCAATTTTATGGGGCATTATGAGAAAATATTGATTGTGTGTCAAGGGATAATGGCCTATCTTCTATAACTTTTAGCGTATAATTACTGTGTAGTAAAATATAAGGAACTTTCCATGACAGAAAGCGCCTTATATTCAGTTTCTATTTCAGCGCTTCATTATAAAGCCTGTTGACTGTCTCCCAGTTTATCACATTCCATATGGCCTCAAGGTAATCACCCCTTTTATTCTGGTACTTAAGGTAGTATGCATGCTCCCATACATCTATGCCAAGAATGGGCGCACCCTTTACCTGTGCAATATCCATGAGCGGGTTATCCTGATTCGGGGTGGAACATATGGCGAGTTTCTTTTCAGGTGTAACTATAAGCCATACCCAGCCTGAACCAAACCTGGCCATTGCCTCGCTGTTCATCTTCTTTTTAAACTGATCCATATCCCCAAAGTTCACTTCTATATCCTTTTTCAGCCCTGCGGAGGGTTCGCTCTTTTTAGGTGAGAGCAGTGTCCAGAAAAGCCTGTGGTTATAGTGGCCCCCACCATTGTTTCTTACTGCATCACCCAGTGTCGAGATATTTTTCATGATCTCTTCAAGGCTTTTACCCTCAAATTCTGTACCCTTAATGGCCTTGTTAAGATTGTTTACATATGCGGCGTGGTGTTTTGAGTGGTGGATCTCCATGGTCTGGGCGTCTACGTATGGCTCCAGGGCATCGTATGGATATTCAAGGGGGGCAAGCTTAAACTCGGCATACGCATTACCTGTAAGTAAAAATATAGAAATCAGTGTTAATATAAATGACTTCATTTTTGCCTCCTTTATAAATGTTTTGATTGTCTTTAGTGATAGCCAAATTTTGAATAATATAAATACGAAAATTTGGTTGTAAACTTTTTTAGATTTTTTGTTTATAATAGCCCAAATTATTTAAACCCCTTTGCAATAAAAATTTTAAGACTGAGAGATCTCTAAAAATGGAAAATAACCCTGTCAGGATAAATCAGTTCAGCCGTAAAGCAAGAATTACATGGGGTATATGCCTTAATACTGTTGCCGCACTGCTTTTAGCAGGGGCAATATGGGTACCCTTTATATTTGAGTCTCAGACCCTGAGATACCAGTTGGGGGTTGCGAGGAGTATGCTGCTCACAGGGCATATTATGGGCACTGCTGCCGGCTTTCTTCTGTTTGTCCAGATGATACTTGTGAGCAGATCCAGGTTTCTTGACAGAGTATTTGCCATAAACCGCCTTTTACTTTTCCACAGGATAGCTGCCATAATAATCCTTTTTATGGCAGTTGCTCATCTGCTTCTTATCCTTAATACCCTCGGGAGCCAGATCCTTTTATTTGAATTTAGTCAATGGCCTGAATATACAGGCCTTATATTACTTGTAATGATCGCAGGCATAGTATTTTCAGGCCTGTTCAGGGGTATGATCGGTATTAAATATCAATTCTGGATATCGTTGCACAGGGTATTTACACCTTTAGCAATCCTTTTATTATGCATCCACCTCTTTTTCGTGAGTAACACATTCCATTATGAGGGCGCCTATATACTTGGGCTCTCCTTTTTTACAGCCTGTCTGTTTGCCTATTTTTTACTCAGGCTTATAAAACTCACTCTTTTCAGGGCCGCTTTCAGGGTAGATAAAATTAAAGAGGCAGGAAAGGATATCCACACCCTTGAGCTTATGCCTGAAAAGGATCATGGTATTGTGTATGCCCCCGGCCAGTTCGCATTTTTAAAGATAAGGTCATCAGTAATTTCACGTGAAGAGCATCCCTTTACCATCTCATCCTCTCCTACCAGGCAGCCAGCGCTTCAGTTCACCATTAAAGACTCTGGTGACTGGACAAACAGGGTAAAGGAGATAAAGGCAGGGGAGAGGGCCTTTATCCACGGCCCGTTCGGGATCTTCGGGCACATTGATTTTGATTCTATTGATGAGCTGATCATGATTGCAGGGGGGATCGGCATTACCCCAATGTTGAGCATACTCAGATACCTGCATGATATTAAGTCAGGCCGCAAAATAACCCTTTTGTGGAGCAACAGGACACGCAAAGAGGTTGTTTATGCGGATGAGTTGAATGATATGGCAAAGAATAATCCTAAGCTATCTATAAAATATCTGTTCACAAGAGAGGAGGGGCAGAATAAAAGCCCTGTAAGGCTTAACAGGGACGGTCTTGAATTGCTTCTTACTGGTTGCAGCAGGGAATCAATCATCATTTTATGCGGGCCTCCGGCCATGATGACACAGGTTAGAAAAGGGCTTATTTTGATCGGGTTTAGAGCCAGCTCCATCATTGAGGAGCGTTTTAGCCTTTGATATATTGACATGAACGGTATAATTACTAAATTCACAAAAACATAATTATAAAACCATTTAAGAAAAGGAGATGATCAAATGAGACAGGTGATAAAGACCATTATTTTTCTTGTGGCAGCAATACTGTTTTCCGGTTTTACCCAGGCAGCGCCTGTTGAGTGGAACATAGACAAGGCCCACTCAAACTTTTATTTTGATATCAGACACATATTTTCAACCATCAGGGGGAGCTTTGACGGCTTTACCGGCAAGGTACTCATTGACTCTGAAAAACCTGAGGCGAGCAGCGTTACATTTGATGTTGAGGTGAAAAGTGTTAACACGGGCATTAACCAGAGGGACAATCACCTGCGAACAAAGGATTTTTTTGATGCGGCAAAATTCCCGATCATGAAATTCAGGTCAAAGGGGATCAAAAGTGTAGGGGATAATAAATATATAATGACCGGGGACTTTACAATAAAGGATGTCACAAAAACCATAGAGGTGCCATTTACATATCTTGGTGTTAAAGACAACCCATCAAAGCAGGGCGAGCTTGTTTCAGGGTTTGATGCCCTGTTTACAATAGACAGGCTGGCGTACAATGTGGGTGATGGCAGTTTTTATAAGATGGGCCTGATAGACAAGGATGTTAAGATCTTTATATCGCTGGAGTTAACAAAGAAGAAATAGCATAACACGAGCGTAGAGACAGGTTTTAAACCTGTCTCTACCAGCAGGCAACGCTTTATGAACCAACGAAGAAATCAAAAATGTTTCCCAATGTGCTTGTATCGGCTTTATAGATTTCTGTGTATCTGCATCGTGTGCAGCTTACAGTAGTGAACTTTTTATTCTGGACATCAAATATCTTGGAGAAAAAGCCCCCTGTAGCTGCAAATTTATCTACATCAAATTCGTCATTCCTGCACTTTGGGCATTGCCATTTTTCATGCTGCATAATTGCCTCCTTCTTAAATAAGGTTATTTCGCCATCCGGTTACATGCTGTTTATATAGCTTATATTTCAATGATTCCTTTAAAATGTGTGCCAGCAATTCATTGCCCTGTATATCATAATTTTCTGGAAAAGCTAATTCTTGACTGAGTTTATGTGAAATGTTAATGAAACCCCATGGATTTCAGTTATTATGAACTGTTGATGGAACAGGCTTTATTAGAGGCAAAAAAGGGTTTTGATGAGGGCGAGGTCCCTGTGGGGGCAATTATTGCAGACCATGAGGGTAAGATAATCTCATGCGCCCACAATCAGCCCATCGGCCTTAACGACCCGACTGCTCATGCTGAGATTCTGGTCATAAGAAGGGCAGGGGAGGTCTTAAAAAATTACCGCCTCACTGGTTTGACCCTGGTTGTTACAGTTGAGCCATGCCTCATGTGCATAGGGGCAGCCATCCACAGCAGGATATCAGCACTGGTGTTCGGCGCCTTTGACCCTAAAGGAGGCGCTGCCGGGTCTTTATACAACCCGGCGATTGATACCCGCCTGAATCATCGCATAAAAATTATCTCCGGGGTCAGGGGGAAAGAGTGCGGTGATTTACTAAGCGATTTCTTTAAGGCGAGGAGAAATCAGAAGGAGCTCTAACGGAGAGGTACCGAAGTGGCCGTAACGGGGTCGACTCGAAATCGATTTGTCTTGTGAATAGCAGGGCACGTGGGTTCGAATCCCACCCTCTCCGCCAGGCTTTGTTCGAAACGAAGTGAAGAACGAAGCCTGCCACGGCGTAGTTTTATCACGAAGCCGGGCTATTAGAGCCAGATAACTACTGTTCGTTTCGAGCTATGCCCGGGCAAGCCAGGTAAGAATGTTCGAAACGAAGTGAAGAACGAAGCCTGCCATGGCGTAGTTTTTTCACGAAGCCGGGCTACTAGAGCCAGATAATTACTGTTCGTTTCGAGCTACGCCCGGGCAAGCCAGGAAAGAATGTTCGAAACGAAGTGAAGAACGAAGCCTGAGTGCGAGTAAAGCTGAAAACGAGACCCCCTTGTAAAAAGGCATACCGCCATGCAAAACTTCTTTTATGTATATATCTTGACCAGTGATGACGATCCTGAATGCCATTATACAGGATTTACTGAGGATCTTGAGCAGCGTCTTAAGGCACATAATGCAGGTCAGGTTCCACATACTAAAAAATATAAACCCTGGCATTTCGAAACCGTTGTAGCCTTCCGATCCCGTGATAAAGCAGTAGCGTTTGAAAAATATCTGAAATCTCATTCAGGTAGAGCATTTGGTTCAAGACATTTATGATGCAGGAGAAATACAAACCCTGGAAACTCATTACGTACATAGCTTTCACAAATGAAACGAAGGCAATGGAATTTGAGCGATATCTTAAGTCCGGTTCAGAAAGGGCTTTTGCTGAAAATCATTTATGGAATAAAACAGAATAAATAAATGCACTTCTTACATTTATTCCATAAACATTTCAGGGTGCATATGCATTAATGAAACAGAATATCCCGGTTATGAGAAGGCAAACCGGGCGGGTTCAAAATTCTTTGCCATACATATGCGATTGTTTCCAAACGAATCCAAGGGTAAACCGATTTTATCAGCGCTTTGGTATATGGTAAAGGACGAAACCCCTTTTAGAAAAGGTATGTTTAATTTGTATGAAAAGGTTGTTTAACCAACTTATCGAACTAGTTTTGCTGGTGACTCTGATAGGTGAAAATAGGAAGATGCAAGTAGACAAGGGTTCATATTTGAGTAAAAATTAACTTGATTTACCTTTTTACCTACGTCCAATAGTTATACAGGCTATCCAGAATTGTATAATCAAGTGCCATCTTATTGATATCCTCTGAATAATTGATAATATAATTCAACCTTTTATGCAAAGAGAGAGTTAGGGGTCTGGTTTTTTATTTCCGTGTCAAAGCTGTAATTATGACAGCAAAAATTCATTGAAATACATTGATTGATCTTTTGGCTCGTTCACACGGAGACCATGTGAACCAGAAAAAACTCTCATTTGCATGGTAACTAAAAAATGCTATAGTCTTTTTAAAAAAAGGAGTTTGCCATGTATGAACGCATTTCAATAGATCCTAAAATTTGTCATGGGCAGGCCTGCATAAAAGGGACACGGATACCGGTTCACCAGATTATACGCATGCTTGCAAGCGGTGATAAATCGGAAGAAATCATTGAGGATTACCCATCATTAGTAGCAGAAGATATACAGGCATGCCTTGAGTATGCAGCGTCTCTCGCAGAAGAACAACTTACGCCGGTTGAAATGATAGGATAATCTATAACACCATGAAGATATTTGTGGATGAGAATATACCTTTAATGACCGTGAAAGAGTTGCGTTCAAAGGGATTTGATGTCAGAGACCTTCGTGGGACAACCGATCAGGGCATAACCGATGAAGAGTTATGGAAGATTGTTCAAAAAGAACAACGACTATTGATTACAACCGATAAAGGATTTTCCGCACAACGTAATGAAACACATCATGGGATATTGATAATACGCCTTAAGCAACCATCCCGGTTAAAAATTCACCAACGAGTAATGCAGGCAATAAATAACTATTCAGAGGATGAATGGAAAGGGCTTATGGTAGTGATTCGGGATGTAGTTCAGAGTAGTTGGAAATGCTCTGCAAAAGATTAAAATAGTTGTCTATTGGGGTGGGGGATTAAAGATCACCTTCCATCCCTACGGTCAGTGAGGACTGAATAAATACTAAACAAACTGCATTGAGTAATATTTGGCAGTAAGATTTTCACCTGTAGCATGTTCAATCAAATTATCCCACCTGTAACACTTACCCGGTTTAAACACCTTTTCTATCAAGTATGCCCCGGTTTCAGGTTTATCAGTAAAATGTTCTTTAAAGGGTTTTTTAGAACCTGATATTTCTTTTCCTATATAATGATGCAATTGAGATGCAAGCAGTTCGCCCAACAGGTAATTATGATAATAACATGGATACAGTGCGACATGGATTTTTGCTGCGTAATCCGGGCTATTTCTTCGACCTGGCTTTTTTATCATTTGATATTTTTCCACAAGCCTCCACCAAAGACTGTTCAAATCCTGATCCGGATCTTCATACATTTTCATTTCAAACCTGAACATCACCTGAATCCAGCGGCTAACTACAAGCTGTTTAAGTACAAGACTCTTATATATTTTAGCGGCATTTTTTATCTTGGTTCCTTCTGAATTACATATGTTTGTCTGAAGCCATTCAGGATGGTAACAAAACCTGCCAAACATATTGGCAATGGCCTCGGTTACAAAACTATGGGCAGCATCTCTAAGATGATAAGGAAGAGCCATATTGTTGTATTTTGAATAAACACCATGACCCAGTTCATGGAGCATGGTCTCCATCCAGTATGTATCATCCTTAATATTTGCGAGAATTCTTACATCACCCTCATGGTTAATATCTGCACAATAGGCATGCTGGTTTTTACCTTCCTTTTCATACAGATCACTGTTTGAAAGGATATCATCGACCCTCAATCCTAAATTGCGAAAATATTGAGCGCATACCTTTAAAATATCCCTGCCCTTAAAATAATTATCAAATTTAACTTTGTATATTTCCGGACCTTCCTGAAAATATTTATCATGATAATGCCAGGGTTTTAATTCCTTCCTGGAAATACCATAATGTGCGGCAAGATAACTATCTATTGTTTCTTTTTGTGCCATAAAGGCGGGTTTGGTTAACTCATCCAGTTTGTCAAATAACCTTAAGATATCTATTGGCTCCTGTTCGTTAAGCTTTAAAGACATTTCATGAAAATTTGAATAACCAAGATCAATAGCAATATCATTACGCATTTTAACAATCTTTATTATGTCTTCTACAAATTCATTGCCTATTTCTTTACTTGCAAGCCATGCCTTCTCCAGCAACTCTGAATCTGTTGAGTTTTTTAAAATTTCATCAATTTCATTATCAGCTACTCTGTTTCCATCTATTCTTGCCCTGTAGCTGGTATACCTGTTTTCAAGATTTGCTTCGGCCTTTATAAGGGCCTTAAGCATTTTATTATCGGCCTGGTACCATTTATAATTCAGGTAAATTACCTCAAGTTGTCGCCTTATAATATCATCTTCAACCTGACCTGATTCTATTAAATTCTTTAAGGTTACATAGTCTTTTTTATTTGCATAGACGCCGGCTAGCTTAACCCTTAATTCGGCAGCTTTATCAAACAGCTCCTTTTTACCGGTAATATTGGCCTCATGCGTTACCCTGTTACATTCAATAGTGGGAGGTATTATTTTTGATTCGAGTTTATTAATAAATGTTATTAGTTTCTTTTCCATTTTAGAGGTAATAAAGCTCCTCATCCACCTTTGGTGGCAGCTCTTTTAATAGTTTATATGTCTTTTCCTTAAAGCTGAAAGGGCCTTCACCCTCTAAAAGGTCTCCCATCTCCGCCTCTATCTGGTCAGGGTCTTCACCCCTTTCCATGCGCGCTATGGCCTCTTCCATGCCAGGCCCAAGGTTAATCCCTGTCATGTCTGATAGTTTTCGCATAAGGTTTGCCGCCTGCCTGGGGTCATCCTCATTAATATTCTCGGCCTCCTTTGCAAGCATATTCATGGCCTGTTCAAGCTTGGATTCATCCATGCCAGGAATGGGCATATCATCAGGCTCTTCACCTTTGTGCTTTACAGTGGCAAATTTTGACATCTGCCTCTCAAGCTTTACTTTCTTGCATTTGGGGCAGGTCGGTTTTTTATCTGTATTTGCTGTAGATGAAAAAAAGTTGAATATCATATGGCATTTTTTGCAGTAAAACTCATATATGGGCATAAAGACTCCTTTAATTTTTTTGAATAATTAAAACTGGAAATACAAAAAAATGGATTATCAGTCAAACCATTTATGAATAACCGATTACAACTTGTAATTTTTGAGATATTACTATAATCTTCAGGAATCAGGAACACTTTAAGGAGAAAAAAATGGAAGTGCTCTGGGCCCCCTGGCGGATGGAATACATACTCACGGAAGGTAAAGAGACCTGCTGTATATTCTGCACTGATGATAACAGCGCTTGTGATGAAGAGCGCCTTATACTGCATAAAGGGAAAAACACCATTGTAATGATGAATAAATTCCCTTATGTAAACGCCCATCTGCTGGTTGCGCCTCACAAGCACTGTCAGGGGCTTGATATGCTCAGTGATGAAGAGAGGCTTGACCTCATCAATATGGTAAGCATAGCCACAGAAATACTGAAAAAGGCCTTTTGTCCCGAAGGGTTTAATGTTGGCCTGAATCTCGGCAAGGTTGCGGGCGCCGGTGTGGAAGAGCATATGCACTTTCATATTGTGCCCCGCTGGTACGGTGACTCTAATTTTATGACTGTGCTGGCTGATGTGAGGGTAATACCGCAACATATCAGGGAGACATACATGAAGTTGAAACCATATTTTAAGGATTTATAATAATTTTACCTGCAGGAGGGAGATTAGGGTATGAAACATATTAAATTTCTGATTTATGTCTTTATCGTATTTGTTGTAGTGGCGCTTATTATCCAGAACCATGAAGCCTTTAACACAAAGGTTGTTTTCCGTACAAACCTTATATTCAGTCAATTTGAATCTACCGGTATAACCCTCTATCTGATATCAGCCATAGCATTTACCTTGGGGCTTATCATATCATGGCTCTATAACCTGCTTGACAGGTTTCAGCTTAAAAGAGCGATAACAAGGCTCAGGAATGAAATTAAGAATAAAGACAAGGAATTAAACTCATTAAGAAATTTACCTATTACCTCAGAGAATGTCCCTCCGGGTGTGAGTGACAGTGATATGGATTTGACATAAACGGGGAATAAAAATGCATGTACAGGTCTGGCAGTATCTTGCTGACCCTGCCAATCAAAAATTCCTGCTCTATCTTCTTGCAGCCCTTGTTATCGGTTTTCTTGCAGGGAGATACCTGAAGAGAGGAACGAGCCGCAAAGGAGGGGCCTTTTTTGACAAGGGGGACAGCGCCCTTTTCAAGGGCATACAGTACCTGCTTTCAGATGACCCGGATCATGCAATAGAGGAGTTCACAAAGTCGGTCCAGATCAATTCGGATACGATCGAGACATATGCCGCCCTCGGTAATTTATACAGATCAAAGGGGGCCATTGACAGGGCCATACATATCCGCAGAAGCATAATACTCCGGCCAAACATAGATGAAGAGACAAAGGTGAGGGCGCTCTTTGACCTTGGCGTTGACTATAAAAGGGGCGGTTTTCTTGACCGCAGCCTCGAGACATTCCTCAATGTAATCAAAAAAAGGCCATCTGACATTGCTACCCTTGAGGAGCTTGAAAAGATATACGAGGAGGTAAAGGATTGGGAAAACGCCTTTGAGACACGCCGGAAGATCGCAAAGCTTTCAAAAACAGATTGCAGCAGCATCCTAGCGCATCACAGGGCAGAGGCAGGTAAGGCGCTCTTTGAACAGGGTGATGCAACCAGGGCAAAGGCATTTCTCAAAAAGGCTATCTCCATAAACAGGCAGTGCATTGACGCATACCTTCACCTGGGCGATATCTGTTTTTCAACAGGGGATACCAAAGAGGCAATGGCAACCTGGAAAAAGATAGTCGGCATATCACCCCACTTTACCTTTCTCGCATATCAGAGGCTTGAGCAGGTATATAACAGATCACATGACATAAAGCAGATAGAAGCCTTTCTCAAAGACTGCGCAAAGTACAACACAGATGCATTAACCCACCTTGCCCTTGCCCGTCATATGTACCGGGAGAAAAAACATGAAGAGGCCGTTATAGAACTTAAAAAGGCGCTTGATTATTATCCCCGCTTCTGGGAGGCAAGGCGTCTCATGGGAGAGATCCTGCTTGAGACAGGCAACTCCGGGGATGCCCTTAATGCCTATAATGACCTCCTGATGCATCTTAATGTGCCATACCTTGAGTTCCAGTGCGCTAACTGTGGGTTTAAGCCTGCAACCCTTAAATGGCAATGCCCCCAGTGCAAAAAATGGGATACCATTACAGTTACAGATACCGGGTTTAAGAATATAAATGGCCTTCCAAGCCCTGAACTGCTCCTTGCAGAATCCTATGACCGTGGCGGTGCAGAGTAATGAATGAAATGACCCCCATGCTCAGGCAGTTCATTGATACCAAGAGCGCCTATCCTGATTGTATAATCTTTTTCAGGATGGGTGACTTTTACGAGATGTTTTTTGAGGATGCCGAAAAGGCATCAAAGATATTAGGCATTACCCTCACATCAAGGGGCTCCTTTAATGGGAACAGGGTGCCCATGTGCGGGGTTCCGCACCATTCATCAAGATCATACATGGCCAAACTCATAGAGAACGGCTGCAAGGTTGCTGTTTGCGAGCAGGTTGAAGACCCTAAGCTCGCCAAAGGCATAGTAAAAAGAGATGTGGTAAGGGTGATAACCCCCGGTTCAGTGGTGGCTGAACTTGATATTGAGGGGGGCCGCAACCTTTACATGGCTGCTGTCTCATCCGGTGAGAGCATGTACGGCCTTGCCCATGTTGATCTCTCTACCGGTGATTTCAGGGTCACAGAGGTGAAGGAGCCACGCGAGCTGTTTGATGAGCTTGGCAGGATAGACCCGGCAGAGGTTCTTATTTATGATACTGACCCGCTAAAGGAAAACCGGGAGCTTTCAAGATACAGGATAGAGCTCTTAAAGGGGCCGGATTATGATAGAAACCGATCCGAGCAGATACTCAGGGATCAACTGGGGGTAAAATCACTTGCAGGTTTCGGCTGTGAGGGGATGAAAGAGGGGATATCAGCGGCAGGGGCCATTGCACAGTATCTGCGCGAGACCCAGAAGGGTGACCCTGATCATATCAAGGAGATATCCTCCTACCACCTTGGTGATTACATGTTCCTTGATGAATCAACCACCCTGAGCCTTGAACTCTTTGAGACAATGAGAAGGCGCTCATCAAGGGGGTCACTATTCAGGGTTATTGACAAGACAATTACGCCGATGGGGGCAAGGCTCCTCAAGAGATGGATCGGATACCCGCTTGTCGACATCACACGCATAAAGCAGAGGCTATCTGCTGTATCAAACCTTAGTGACGACAGGATATTCAGGGAGGATATAAGGGAAAACCTTGAAGGTATATATGACCTTGAAAGGCTGAACGGCAAGGTATCACTTGGCAGGGCAAACGCCCGCGATCTTTTAGCATTAAAGGCATCTATCCTGAAGCTCCCATCAATAAAGGAGAGGCTAAAGGGGGCAATAAGCGATCTGTTGTCTGATATTGCGGAAGGGCTTGATACACTGGATGATATCGCACAGATCATAGAAACCGCCATATCTGATGACCCGCCTGTGTCATTGAGGGAGGGGGGGCTTATCAGGGAGGGCTACAACCCTGAGCTTGATGAGCTGATATCTATTACCAGGCACGGTAAAAAATGGATCAGTGAGCTTGAAAGAAAAGAGCAGGAGAGGACAGGCATCCCAAAGCTCAAGATAGGATTCAACAAGGTATTCGGATATTTCATAGAGATAACAAAATCCAATATCCACCTTGTCCCTCCTGATTATATCAGGAAGCAGACGCTTGTTAACTGTGAAAGATACATCACCGAATCACTCAAGGAGTACGAGGAGAAGGTGCTGGGGGCTGAAGAGAGGCGCATTGAGCTTGAATTCAGCCTGTTTGAAAAGATAAGGGGACAGATCGCCCTTGAAAACCACCGCATCAAGGAGACTGCATCAGGGATCGGCGAGATAGATGTGCTGGCCGGTCTTGCTGAGGTCTCAGAGCTGAATAACTATGTTTGCCCGGAGATAAATGAAGAGGGGGCGATCAATATCATTGATGGAAGGCACCCTGTTATAGAGCAGACCGTGAAGGAGGAGGATTTTGTCCCCAATGATATCTACCTGAATGATACAGACCAGCAGATCATGATCATTACCGGCCCCAACATGGCAGGCAAGTCCACTATACTGAGGCAGACTGCCCTCACAGTGCTTATGGCCCAGATGGGCTGTTTTGTGCCTGCATCAAAGGCAGTGATAGGCATTGTTGACAGGATATTCACTAGGATTGGGGCGTCAGATGACCTTACAAGGGGTCAGAGTACATTCATGGTTGAGATGGATGAGACAGCCAATATACTCAGGCACGCAACACCAAAAAGCCTTGTCATACTTGATGAAATAGGGCGGGGTACAAGCACCTATGACGGCCTCTCAATAGCCTGGGCGGTTGCAGAGGCGCTCCATGACCTTGATAACAAAGGCGTAAGGACGATCTTTGCAACCCATTATCATGAACTCACAGAGCTCCTTGCCGCAAAACCAAGGGTTAAAAATTTCAATATAGCGGTCAGGGAATGGAAGGATAAAATCATCTTTTTAAGAAAGATGGTGCCGGGCAGCACGAGCCGGAGCTATGGGATACAGGTGGCAAGGATAGCAGGCATACCGGAAAGGGTTATTGACCGGGCAAAGGAGATACTTAATAACCTTGAAAATGAAGGCCATGATGACCTTGGAAGGCCAAAGATCGCACGGTCAGATACAAAACCCGGTAAAAACCAGAGTGTGCAGCTCTCCCTTTTCGGGAATAATGAGTCAAGGGTCATAAGGCTGATAAAGGATCTGGATATCTCAGGGATAACCCCCATTGAGGCGCTCATAGAACTGGATAGGCTGAAGAAGTATGTGGATGGTTTAAGATGATAATTACAGCAAATAAAAGATATTTTTTAACATTATTCCTCAACCTCGTGTTACTTTTCGCAGTCTTTGCAGGGAATAGTTCAGAAGCGGCTCCATCAGCTGGAAGTTTACTTAAAAGCGCTGATACCTGCAGGGAATCTCTATATCAGTCATCAAAGCGCATGAATTACAGGCATAACTGGGATGCCTGTATCGAGGCATATAAAAAGATATATACCGGTTACCCCAAAACTGATCAGGCTGCATGGGCGCTCTTCCATTCTGCAGGGATGTACATAAGGCTGAACAGAATATCCAGCCTTGAAAAGGATCTGGATGAAGCCCTTTTACTGTATGAAAGGATCATAAAGGATTTCCCTGACCACAGGCTCGCTGATGATGCCCAGTATAAAAGGGGGGAGATATACTTCACTAATAAACAGGATATGACCCAGGCCTATATGGAGTTTCTAAAGGTGGAGATCAAGTTCCCCAACGGGGATATGAGGACTGCTGCAAAGGGCATGCTGGAAAAACTCTCAGCCCTCCTTGGTGAAAAACAGGAAAAGGCAGCAGAAAAACCCGACACATCAACCGGTACGTCAGAAACAGGCATTACAACAGTAAAGAATATACGCCACTGGTCAACCCCCACCTATACAAGGGTGGTAATTGATATTGATAAACCGGTGGACTACAGCGATCATCTCCTGAAAAAAGACCCTGACCTTGATAAACCCAGAAGGCTCTATCTTGATATCAAGAATTCACGGGTAGGGAAAGATATAGAGACCACCATACCAATAAAGGACGGCCTTTTAAAGACAGCCAGGGCAGGTCAGTATACACCTGATACAGTAAGGGTTGTCCTGGACATAGAAAGCATAAGCGGTTACAAGACCTTCAGGCTCCATGACCCCTTCAGGATAGTTATAGATGTGCAGGGAAATAACAAGGTTGCTGCAGGCGGGGAAAAGAGGCCACAGAAAAGGCCGGTGGAAAAGGGGATTAAAAAACCTGAAAAGCCTGATGATTCAGTATCCCTTGCGAGGCAGCTCGGCCTGAGTGTAAAAAGGATAGTCATTGACCCCGGTCACGGGGGTAAGGACCCGGGATGCTATATAGATGGAGGGATAAAGGAAAAGGATATAGTCCTTGATATGGCAAAAAGGCTTAAGGCCAGGCTGGAAAAAAGGCTTAACTGTGAGGTGCTGCTCACAAGAACCACTGATATCTTTATACCCCTTGATGAAAGGACCGCCTTTGCCAACATAAAAAAGGCTGATCTGTTTATCTCACTTCATGTCAATGCCCATAAAGATAGCGCTATACATGGAATTGAGACATACTTCCTGAACATGGCTACAGATAAACAGGCTGTACTGGTTGCAGCAAGGGAAAACGCCACATCGGAAAAAAATATAAGCGATCTTCAGTCAATACTTAATGACCTTATGCTCAATACTAAAATAAGTGAGTCAAGCAGGCTTGCACACTCTGTACAGAATGGAGTAATGGGGGATTTAAAGAAAAAATACCAGGTAAACAAGAGCCTGGGGGTAAAACAGGCGCCATTTTATGTGCTTATAGGAGCGGAGATGCCATCCATACTTATTGAAACGGGCTTTCTTACGAACAGCACAGAAAGGAAAAAACTCATAACCGATAATTATAAGGATGTGATTTCAGAGGGCATATCAAAAGGCATAGAAGATTATATCAAAAGCATAGATATGGCATATTCAGGGAGATAGCGCTGCCTGGTCTCTTTACCCAAGCGCATCTTCCACTGCTGAAAGAATATCTTCACGGTTAAAGGGCTTTATAAATACCCTGTCAACACCAAGACCTTTGGCCATGCGCAGATACTGGTCAGGGGAGTTTTTCCCCCCGCCGGACATGGCAAATATCTTTACATCGGGGAATTCACTTTTAAGCTCCACGATGGTGCCAAGCCCCTCTTTGTCAGGCATTATTATGTCTGTAATGATGAGGTCAGCCTGTTTTTCTCTGTGCGCCCTGATAGCCTTTTCACCATTTTCAGCCTCTCTTACAGAATAGCCCTCTTTTTCAAGCATACGCCTCAGGGCAAGACGCATCTGTTCTTCGTCATCTACTATCAGGATATCTTTTATTGTTTCTGACATCATTAATTTCCTGTAACTGCTCAGGTTTATAAATATTGCTTTCTTGGTTGTAGAAGCAAGTGGATATTATGCCAGGAAGGCATTTCAAATTACAGGCAAAAGATTTGGTCAGCCACTGATTGTTATCTTCAGCTTTTCCATATCTTCACGTGTAAATACCTTTCCGCAGCCAGGGCATTTCTTCTGTGAAATGCTTATATGGCCGCATGATGGGCACGGAATAAGCACCTCCTGTATGGTATTTTTGTTCTGTTCCCCGGGCTCTTTGGGTTCAAGTGTTAAAGGAAATTTATGTTTGCATTTCGGGCATGTTACAGTTATTCCCTTATCTGAAGATGCTGGGATCTTGTCTGTATCCAGGCTGTATTTTGTTTTACACTCGGGACAATGTACTTTCATGATAATACACCCATATTGATCATTGACTTAATTGTTGAACCGTCCATAAACTGGCGAAAACATAGCATTTATTATTAATAAATACAAGTTTTAAAAAAATACTTATCTACTGGTAGGTAACCCTGAACACCTCCTCTATGGTGGTAATGCCATTAAGCACCTTCTGTGCCCCGTTCTGCCGCAGGGTAACCATCCCGTTCTCAACCGCCTTCTGTGTTATTGCATTTGAATCAGAGGTCTTAAGTATGAGGTTCTGTATTGACTCATTCACTATCAGGAGTTCAAATATCCCTGTCCTGCCTGAATAGCCGGTATTCAGACATGCGGGGCACCCCCTGCCCCTGTATATGTTTCTTCCTTCAAGCATCTGAGGGGTTATGCCTACCTTTGAAAGGGATTGTTCATCCGGGTTATATGCCTCTTTGCATGCAGGGCAGATTACACGGACAAGCCTCTGGGCAAGTATAGCTATAACCGATGATGTTATCAAAAATGGCTCTATGCCCATATCTATAAGTCTTGTAACCGCACTGGCAGCATCATTTGTATGAAGGGTAGAAAAAACCAGGTGGCCGGTAAGCGCAGACTGTATGGCTATCTCTGCTGTCTCAAGGTCCCTTATCTCTCCTACCAGGATGACATCAGGGTCCTGCCTTACTATGGAACGTAAGCCCCGTGCAAAGGTGAGGTCTATCTTGGGGTTTACCTGTATCTGGCCCACCCCTTCAAGCTGGTATTCTATAGGGTCTTCAATGGTTATGATATTTTTATCCGTATTATTTATCTGAGATAGCGCTGCGTAGAGAGTGGTTGTCTTTCCGCTCCCGGTTGGCCCTGTTACAAGAAAGATCCCGTGTGCGGCATTGATGAGTTCATTGAATTCACCGAGCCTTTCATTCGGCATACCCAGCTCAGTTACACTGATAAAAATCTTTGTCTTATCCAGCAGCCTTAAAACCACCCTCTCACCATAGGCAGTAGGTATGGTTGAGACCCTTATATCTATGTTTTTATCGCCTATCCTTATCTCGATACGGCCGTCCTGGGGAAGCCTCTTTTCAGCTATGTTCATATCTGCCATAACCTTGATGCGGGATATGAGGGCCGCCTGTATCTGCTTCTGGGGGGAGATCATGTCATAAAGTATGCCATCAAGCCTGTACCTGATCTTGAGCCCTTTCTGGGTGGGCTCTATATGGATATCGCTTGCCTTGTCCTTTACCGCCTGTGAGAGCATAACATTTACAAGCTTAATAATGGGGGCATCGCTTGTGTCATCAAGCAGGTCGCCTGCCTCCTGTATAGCAGAGATCATGGAGCCCCCGCTTTCATCATGCATGTCCTGCAGCACCTGCTCTGCGGAGTCCTGGCTGCTGTCATATATGAAATTTATTGAAGAGATTATCTCAGACTTCGGGGCAAGCACAATCTCTGCATCCTTTAAGCCCAGCTGGAGCCTCAGGTCATCCAGGGGCTGGAAGTCTACAGGGTTGTTTATGGCTATCTTTTTAGAGTCCCTGCCAATAAGTGGTATCATGCAGTACTTTTTAAGGTACTGTATTGGCACCTTTTCTGTGAATTCTGTATTAAGTTCATTTACAGAAATGGCAGTATGATAATCCATGTTGTACTGTATGCCAAGGGCCTTGAGAAGGCCCGGCTCAGACAGATATTTTTTCCTGACAAGTATTTCACCGATCAGGCCGCCCTTTTCCTCCTGGATCCTCATGCCTTCATCCAGTTGTCCCTGTGTAATCAAATTTAGTTCAAGAAGTATCTGTCCGAGGGATTTCATATCATTTATTCTTCTTTAATGATTTCAGGTTTTCTGCTGCTATGTCAGTAAGCCTTTTACCTGCCTTTAAGGGATCAGTAGATGCATCCGCCACATCCTTTGGCGCCATTGCTATAAGCCTTTCATACATCTCAATCGCCTTTTCGCTGTTGCCCTGCACCTGGTTAATATAGCCGATATTCAGGATTGCATAGGGGTTATCCGGGTTTTCGAGAAGGGCCTTTTCATAATATTTCATGGCCTTGTCATACTCCTTGAGTTCAAGATATTTATAACCCATACCCGCGAGCCTCATATCTTCAGAGAGCTTGCCATCATTATTCATTCGGATGACGCCCTCCTTTATGGAGTTGATATGTTCCTTTTTTTCCTCGTATAATTCTGTTGCCTCTTCGGGGTTTGTCTGAATTCGGGGGGTCAGGAAAATATACAGATTCTTTTTATCAAGGGAGGTGGTTTTTGACCTGAAGAGATAGCCCAGAATCGGAACCCGGCTTAATAACGGCACCCTGTAATTTGTCCGGTTGTCTTTAGAATCTATAAGGCCGCCGATTACCACAGTCTGACCATCCTTTATCCTTACCACGGTGTTGGCTATCCTGGCAAAGGTTGTGGGCTGACCTGCCTCATCGACACTCAACACCTGGCTTACCTCCTGTTCGATCTTGAGTCTGACAAACCTTTCCTGGTTAATCTGGGGTGTGATCTTTAATTTTACACCAACCTTTTTAAAGTCGTAATTGCTGTAGCCTGTTGTGCCTGTTGAGGTATTTTCATCCCTTCTTGATATAAAGGGGACCTCATCTGTCACCTCCAGGTTGGCCTCTTCATTATCCAGGGTCATTATCTGTGGCCTTGAGTGTATCTGAACGTCAGAGTCATTGGCATATGCCCTGAAAACAGCCCCTATATCGGCAAAATCTATCCCACCAATACTGATGGTATTACCCAGAACCCCGTATGTAAGGCCAGTGGGCAGACTCACCCTTCCGCTTGAATCAATGTTAGGGAAATTATTTACCCCGGGGTTGGATGCGCTGTATACCGATGCATTGTCACCCACCTCTCCAACCTGCCACTGCACACCTATCTCAAGCTTGTTACTCATGCTCACTTCCATGATCAACGCCTCTATGTATACCATGCTTCTGGGCCTGTCCAGTTCATGGATCACATTTTCAAGGATCATGTAATCGGCCTTTTCCGCGGTTATGATCAGCGAATTTGTTGCCTTGTCTGCAACAATCTTGATATTCTTTGAAAGCACCGGGGCTGTGCCCCTCTGTTCGCCCTGCTGAGGGGTATCCTTGGGAATGGCCATCAGGGTCTTTGACATATCTTCAGCATTCGCATTCTGAAGAGAGTACACATGTATACCGCCGTCACCCCTTGGTATCTCTTTATCAAGCAGGTCAATCAGCCCTCTTACCTTGAGGGTATCAACCTCTGAGGCAAGTATTATAACCGAATTTGTCCTTTCATCCGGCACAGCTGTTATCTGGGAGGCAGCGACTGCTGTTGCAGCCCTTTTAGCAGTGCCGATATTTGATCTGAAAACTGTCCCTATGCTTGTTGCCATTGCCTGAGCGGATGCGTTTTTAAGCGGGATAACTGTGACCACCTCTCCTGTACCCGGCACATCCAGCACCTCAATTATCTTCATGAGGCGCGATATGTTTGACTTGGTTTCGGTCAGGATAAGCATGCCTGTAGGATCATAAGAGACCATTACGCTGCCCTTTGAAATAAGGGATTTGAATACCACTTCAAGATCTTTCGGGTTTGCATATTTAAGCGGGATTATCTGAGTAACCAGTCTATCTTCAGGCCTCATCTTTTCATCACCAACGAGTGTCTCGATATTTTTTGATTTTGCCTCGGCTACAGAGATTATCTTTGTTACACTTCCTGATGCCACAGTAGTGAAGCCATGAACCTCCAGCACCGATTCAAATACCCTGTAAGCCTCAGCAACAGATATCTTGGATGGTGAAATGATGGTGACCTTTCCCTTGACATTGGGGTCAACCAGGAAATTCTTCTGTGTAAGCTCGCTTATAAATTTTATCAGAAGGTTTATATCCACATTGTCAAAATCAATGGAGATCAGGCGGGAGTCTTCTTCTTTTACACGTGCTGAGCTTCTATCCGGCACTGCAGCCTTTCTTTCTCGGGCAGCAGGCGTTACGCTCTGTTCTGAAGCGGGAATGGCAGGGGGAAAAAAATCTTCATTAATTTCAGGAGGCTGATCTGATGCGGCCTCTTCACCGGTTGATGAGGTTATCTCATCCCCTTCACTCGTACGCGCACTGTACACAGTGCCTGCTGTAAAAATAGAGACCATCAAAAAAAGAGCGCCGATTTTTAAGAAATTTTTAACGTGCATGATTAACCCTTCTGTTTTATGGAATTTGGACCTTTTACCATATATTTACTTATCACTCAATCAGTACCAAAAAATCGTTCTGACCCCTGAGGTTTTTAAGGTCAGGGTCATTTTTCGCCCATGCCTTTACCTCTTTATTTAAACTGATGGCCTTTTTTAGATAGGCCATACCCTTTTCAGGCTCATTGTTCAGGGCATATGCGCAGGCCAGATTATAACAGGGTGTTACAAACTTTGGTTTAATCCTTACCGCCTTTTCAAGGTAATTAATTGCGTCATAATATTTACCCTCATGGAGGTAGAGCGCCCCAATATCATTTAAGGAGGCAATATGGCCCGGGTCTTTATCAAGTATTTCCATGTAAATGGCTAAAGCCTCCTTTACCCTCTTCTCCTTCAATAGAAGAACCGCCTTTTTATACAACGCTTCTCCTGTATCTGTCATGCCTTTTCTATCTATCCCTGATGGCGTGACATTTTTTTCGTTTGAATCAACCTTTTCAAGAACAGTAATATCCCTGTGCTGCCTTTGCATATCTTTGGCGTGTTCAATTGCCGCACCGGTTGCGGCCTGTTCAGTGGTGTCCCCGCTATTTAACCTTATAATATAGAAGATGCCTCCGGCAATAAGTATGATAGCTGCTAGGGCTGCATATATGTACTGCCTGCCTGACACCCCCTCTATGCCAGAGCCTCCACCCCCGATAGACCTGATGTAGCCTATGCGTCCGGCATCCTTCTCCTTCTGCGCCTTTTTGAGTGCCTGATTGATATAACTCATCTTATTCCGCCATCTGATATAAAAGGGCATTTGTCCTTGGCCCTGCAACACCATCCACACGCAGGCCAAAATCACCCTGAAGACGTTTCATCTCATTAAACGTGGATGTGTCATATATCCCGTTCACCTGCACCAGGTAACCTTTTGCCTGAAGGATTTTCTGTAACCGGCTGATCGCCGGGCCTTCCATGCCGATACCATATATCTGGTCGCCGGCATAAACAGGGAATATCCATGTTACTGCCCTTCCCCAGTTTTCAAAGAGAAACAGCTTATCTATCTCCCTGGGATTTCCCTCTGTATCCTGGCATACAGCCCCTTTCTCATTTACACTTGTTATCAGCAGGTATTTTCCATTGGGTGCATCCCTGTTTGTTTTAAGCACAAAGGGTTTTTTCAGCGTTATGTAATATTCAGGGGAAAGCTCAAATGTCTCAAGGCTTAAACGGCCTCCTGTTTCATTGATCCTTTTATCCGGGTTATTCCTGTAAAAAAGGGAAAAGAGCGCTGAGATACTGTTTGCATTGTCAAGGTACAACTCAGGCTCATTTTTGACTACCTTAACAACAGGTGTCTCCTCTTTTTTTTGAGTGGCGACCGCCTCTTTTAACTGCCTGGATAATGAAGCCTCATACATATGTTTCAGGTAAATAAACCCTGTAACCCCTGCTGACACAAGCAGGATAAAGGCAAACAGGATTATATGCAGAGGCCTTACCCATGAAAAGAGCCCCCCCTTTTTTATCACAACGCCTGATCCATACAGGTCATTTGCCGCCTTCTCGATAATGGTTCCGGTTACTGTATATGCCCCCTTTGTGTAGGCGATAAGAAGCGCCCTGTCGCAGATGCTGTTTATTCTCCTGGGTATGCCCTCAGACCTTGAAAATAACCTCTTATATGCCCCGCCTGTAAAGGTGATATTGCCATGACTGCCTGCAACAACAAGCCTGTGTTCAACATACCCCTTTAGCTCCATCTCTCCAAGGGGTTTAAGAAAATAACGCACCAGTATCCTGTCATTAAGCTGTCTCAAGGATGGGGCGCCTATAATATCATTGAGTTCAGGTTGCCCTATCAGTACTATCTGAATCAGCTTTTCCCTTTCTGTCTCAAGGTTTGAGAGCATTCGAAGCTGTTCAAGCACATCCCTTGACAGGTTCTGCGCCTCATCTATGAGCAGGACAGCATTGCCGCCATTGCTGAAATTTTCAAGGAGAAAGCTGTTCAGGGCATCGACATAATCCTTTTTTGTGATCTCCCTGTTATTACCGGTATTAATTCCAACACCGAATTCCTCCACGATCAGTTTCAACAGCTCAATATCGGAGATGTATGAATTAAGAATAAGGGCACTTTTTGTCTTTTCATCCAGCCTGTCAAGGAGCACACGGCAGAGGGTGGTCTTCCCGGCGCCGATGCCCCCTGTAATAAGGATAAACCCCTTCCTCTCATTAATCCCGTAAAGCAGGTGGTCAATCGCCTCCCTGTGGTTGGGGCTCAGGTAAAGATACCTGGGGTCAGGCGTTAGATTGAATGGGGTCTCGGTAAGACCGAAAAATGAATTATACATCCCTTTACCCTCTCCTCTGCCCTCGCCTGATATATGTCCGCCTATTTATCATCATCTTACCCTGATCTGGATATTCCTTACTCTTCCCCTGCGTATGATCTGGTACCCCACTGATTCACTATCCCTGAGACTGCCATAAATGGAGAGCAGGTCCTCCGGGTTTTTGATCTCCCTGCCTTCAATACCCTTTATAATATCACCGCTTCTTAAGCCTGCCTTCCTGAAAATAGAGCCTGCCTTAACGCTCGTTATGGTCATCCCATCAACCACCCCATCCTGCATATGCGGCTGAATAGATGCCTGGGTCATAACCTCCTGGATATTGGAGAGAGCTGTCTCCAGCTCTGCCCTGTTCAGCATAATGGTCTGTACAGGATCTCCCCCGGTACCCGGCGGAGGGGTCATGCCTGAAAAGCCGGGAAAGGGTCCAGATGCAGCTCCCTTCTGCCCCTGGTTTTCATCCTTGAGCAGGATCTCATCCTTTCCATTGAACCTTATTACCACCTTGTTCCTGTATATATTTTTTAGAATAGCACCCTTTATATTGTCACCAATATGGTAGATATCCTGTGTCCTTTTTGACTTGTCTTCAATAATAGCATAGGCATCCTCATCACTCCCTGCAACAGTGCCAAGGAGTATGACATCAAGTGAGGTGGGGTTAAGGTTTTCCACCTGTGAGATGTCATCTATTTTGCCTGTTAAACCGGCACCCGCCCTTCCAAAGATGCTTCTCCTGTTAATCACCTCATAGGCGCTTAATCCGGGGGTAGCAATGCTTTTTGGGGGTGCAGCCTTTACTGCTTCAGCTCTCTGCTTGACCAAAGGTTTTTCAAACCGGGCCTCAATAACTCTGTAAAAGGTATTAACCCCAAGAAAGATTATCAATGCTGTGGCTATTATGTTAATGATGGTAAAAATGTTCTTTGTCATTACATCTGTTATCATATGCACATCACCTTATTACTGGTAGCGGGTTCGTTAAGGTACCCTGTATATCAAACTTCAGTTTGCCATTCTTCATTATATTTGATGACTCTATGGCCCCTGCAATATCAGGCATCTCGATCTTCATTTCAGGGGTTGGGGTTATCTCAGCGGAAAACCTTAACCCGCTCGAAAGTATATCCCTTTTCAACTGGAGATCGCCCCTTGCCTTCCCATTGATTGGGCCGCCTTTCATTGAGAGATCCTTTACATTAAACCTCATATTATCAAGAACCCCTGTAAGACTTATCTTTTCAAACCCTATGTCCCTTACATCAAACAGCGGCAGGACAGGCTTTATAATGCCTTTTTTTGCATCAAGAGAGATATCGCCTTTTCCGTTTATAAAGTCGGAAGGGTTGCCTGTAAAGCTGACTCTTCCTGCCAGCACGCCCTCTATATACTTACCTGTACCAGGAAGGATAAAGGGCTTTCCATCAAGTATAATGTCATCTATATCTATTGTAATGTTACAGCTCTCTTTATCCTTTTCTTCAAAAATACCGGATATCTCCCCGCCATTTACCCGGCTTGTAAAGGTTACTTTATTTCGGCCAAAAAGCAGGCCGGTTATAGAAACCCTTAAGGATGTCTTTTCAGAGACATAGAGGAGCTCGTAAGGATTATACTTTAGCGCGACCTCAAGCCCCCTGATCCTGATGCCAAGGGGTAATATAAGCCTTGTATCCTCGAAACTGATACTTAAGTCCGGGAACCTCTTTTCTGCCTGGGCGTTCAAAAAACCATTCAGTATTCTATCAGGGAACATGATATATAAAAAGAGAATCAGCAGGAGCGCTATATAGACCAGGTACCAGTACCTGTTATTTCCCTTAAGAGCCTCTATCATAACTCAGTTCATACCCTGCTATATTCTCTTATATGTGAGCACCCTGATAGTCGCATCAAGGTAGCCCTCTTCCTTTTTGTTATCCCTGATGGTGATCCTGCTAATATATATAAACTTTTCCGGCTTCTCGATCCGGTATAAAAACTCTGTAAGCTGTGCCAAAGATACCGCCTCGATGGGAAGTTCAACAATGTCTTCAATGAAATTCCCCTGTTTTTTGCCTTCTGTGGGCCTCATTCGCGGTATATTCTTCGTTATTCCGATTTCATTGATCTCCCTGTTAATAAGGGAGTCAAGGGGTTCATCCCCGCGGGCAGCGAGAGCCTTTTCAAGATTCCCTGATATGCTTTCTATATCCTGGCCCCCGGCGCCAGTCAGATTATACTCCTTTATGATCTGTTCCAGCTCTTTTGCCTCCTTTTTAAGTTGATCCTTGCTGTTGAAAAATGGGACAACAAGCTGTGTAATGATCAGGAAGAGCGCCAGGATCAGCCCTGATCCGCCTATTAAGAGTTTTTCACGCCTTGCTAGTTTCATATCTTATCCATTTTCCTTATAACTAATCAGCCCTTTCAAGCTTCAGGTCAAGTATGACCCCATCACCTTTCTGTTCGCGTTTTATCTCTATTACATTTTTATAAAGGTCAGATGACTTAAGGACATTTTTTATCTTTGAAACCGTATCAAAGCTGTCGGTTACTGCTGTTATAGTGACCTCGCTGCTTCTTATTGTTAATGTGCTTATATCAAAAGGGTATTGATCAGTTATCCTGACCGACAGGTCCCTTATGATATCAAGCACCCTCTGGTCAGGGTTTATCTCATTTGACAGATCGGATGAGGGGCTGTTGAGGTTTTTAAGTCTCTGCCTGGCCGCAGTTATCTTTCCCCTGGTGCTTTTTATCCCGCTGAACTCAGGTACTTTTTTATCAAATTCCCGGTTAACCTCTGAATGCCTCCTGCTCATAAAATAGTAATCAGTGCCCTGGTTTATGATCAGCATTAAAAAGAGGAGGGCAAGCATGATAATGGTGAGCCTGATGTTCTTCACCTGGCCCAGAATACTCTTTTTAGCCTTGTACTCATCTCTCCTGAAATTAAAGCCGCTGTTTTTCCCTGTCTCCTTTACAGCAAGGGCAAGGGCATTATCCATTAATGCGGGGTCATAAACCGCAGAAAGTTTGAGCTCCATCCGCAGTTTACCCTCTCGTGCAATATTTAGCCTCTCGGAAGGGGTCTCAAAAAGGCTGCTTATTATGGACTGGGCATCCCTGTAGCCGGAGAGCCTGCCGCCAAAATAGATCTTTTCAGGATTAAAACTGTTCCTGGCCCGTGTGTTATATGAATGGAGGGTCTTTGCGCTCTCAATGCATATGGCCCTGATGATCGCTTCAACAGATTCTGAAGCAGACCGGCCTATTTTTTCAGACTCGCTGATTTCCGCCTGCTGCGTTACTGCGCAGGGTAACTCCCTTATAACAACAATCCTTTTCCCCTTGAAGATCACAAGGGAGGGGTGTTCCGGTTCAAGGTCAAGGTATATACCGTTTAACGGGCTCTTTTCCTGATCCAGAAGAGAGGAAACAACAGGCACAGGCCTTACATCTATTATGTCAGGGTCAACCCCGGCCTTTTGAAGGAGATCAATATACCCTGAAACAGCAGGTTTCCCAACTGCTGCGGTAAGCAGGGCAGCGGGGTTATCCAGATCAGAATGGATGTAGTCTATTATAATCCCGTCCACAGAAAAGGGCACATGGCTCTCTATCTCAAATGGGAGGGTCTGCCTGATCTTTTTTGCATCTTTAAATGGGGTCTCTATATTCCTGAAGGATATCCCGGATGGAGGGATAGAAATAAAATACCTGTCGCTTTTCAGGTCACTTCGGCCAGCCACCTTTTCTAGGGCAAATAATGGATTATTATCAGTAACAGGTTCATAAAAGCATGATATTACCTGATACCCCTTTAACCCGCTTATCACCTGAACCGCAGATACATAGCTCTTTGAGATGTCTATTCCTAATATCTTTCCGGGCATCATTTATTCCTGATGAAAATTTGTTGGTCTTTATTCTCTATATATAAATATTTAAAAAAACTCAATGTATTCTTGATGCGCTAAAACCGCCTCCTGTTATATTACTTCCCATAAAAGTGTTGTAAAATCACCTTGAGCCCTTTTAACAACCGCCTTCAGCTCTTTTAGAGCTCTATCCCTTATACCTGTGGAGAGTATCTCAAAATATGAACTCTTTATTGTTATGAGGGCGGGTTTTATTATATCCTCGTCAGCGCCCAGGGCCTCTTTGTACCAGTTGGGATTGGTCAGGTCATTATCCTCATTATTACGGTATGTTATGATCTCATCCACCATAACTGTGTCCATCTCCTCGGAAAGGGCCAGAAGGATATGCCTGTTTGCTGTATTTATGTTTATTCTGCCGCCCGGATCACCGAAAACCGTGATAAACTCCTTTAACCCGGGGGTCTCCCTTGTGCCAAAGAGCAGTTTACCTGTTATGCCCCTGATATAGATCATCTCACTGATTGATCTTAGAGGGCTGTTTGCGCAGGGATATGGTTTTTCTAGTGATTGGTAGTATGATGCCTCTGCACCGAACCTGGTAGGCTCATCGTCCCTGTCGATCCAGTCCTTGATATTATCCACTATATCCTCTGCCTCTTCAGGTTCGAGCTCAAAGGGTTCTGATATAAGGAGCCTTAAAAGGATATCCTTTTGATCCTCATCGTATGTACCATCCTGTTTAACAAGGCTGTTTATCTGTAACCTGCCTGACAGGTCAGATATCTTCACCTGGAATCTCCCCCCATCAAAGAGCGCTTCCGAGAGGGCTGATCCCCCCTCCAGAAGGGCCCAGTCATCCTGAAATGAATCGCTTGCAGGATCATCCTCCTTTAACAGGGTTATGGCAAGGTTGTACCCGGATTTTGCAATATAACCTAAAAGGATATTATCCCTTGAGCTCACAGCCCCGTATAACTCATGCCTCATTGAGCTGTTAAAGTGAAGGGTAAGAACTACAATAATAGCCATCATCAGTATGGTTATGATCAGCGCAACTCCCCTGTTATTTGTGAGTGATGTTTTCATATCTCAGTTTGAAAGCGGCAGCGCCACAGAGGTGGAAAAGGTTAATGGTTTTTCCGGGTTGTCTTTATCTATAAATTCAAGCGTAACAGTCACCATTGGCGGGAGCCCTGTCCCAGGGCCGGCGACAGATTTATCCCATGCATCATAGATGTTGCCATCTTTGCCCCTGTATGTGAAATTGACTGAATGGAGCCCCTCGCATATGCGCCACCCGCCGGTATTTTCATCAGGCCATTCAAGGTTTGCCCTGGTGTCTGACCTGTAGAGTATAATGCTTTTATCCTCCTTTAAAATTGGGTAGTAGGCGATCTTCGCATCACCTGCCTCATCCTGTGATTTCTCCAGATCTATATGGGACCTGGAAAAGAATCTGATTCGGTCTGATTCCCTCCCCTCTATAAAGTCATCCTCTCCAATCAGCGCCTCAGAGGCAGTTACACCCTGTCCACCCCCTGATGGCTCAGGTATATAGGTTGATTCAAGGTCTTCCACAATCCTGATCATAGCTGTCCTGGCCATCGCATATATCTCTGCCTGGGTCTCTGCTATCTCTATATTTCTGTAAGTGCCTGTATAGGCAGGATATATAAGAGAGACTATAACAGCAAATATGGCTATTGCCACCACTATCTCAAGCAGGGTAAAGCCATACTGGCCATTAACCCTCTTTTGACCTGATAAAAGAATAGTTGATATCCTGAATCTATTTAAGCAGGCGATCATTCACCATTCACCCTTCACCATTCAGCTAAAAAAGCTTGTACAGCCTTATATCATATTGATAGACCCTGTTTTCTCCAAAATAGACATGAAGGTCTATCTGTTTAAAACGGTCAGCATATTCTTCAAGCAGCTCAATGGATGTGCTGTTTATCTCTACCTCCCAGGTATAATCAGGGTAATCATCCCCGAAATCCCCTGAGTCGTTCATGATGCCCTCTGTCTCGGCTATCTCGATCTCAGCCATCTTCCCCTGTGCCAGAAATGAAGCGGTCGTATAAAACTTGGCCTCGTTGGCAAGACTCAGCCCCTGCGACTGGGATGCAAGGAGGGTTGTAAGCGCAATGCCTATAAGGGCTAGGGCAAACATGACCTCCATAAGGCTAAAACCCCTGCTGTTAAATATCCTTTGATGCAATATCTTCAAAGCTTAGATAATCCTCCATGATCTTTACCTTTCCCAGGAAGGGCTCCAGCACAAGGGTGAATTTTCTATTGCCCTTATCCCCAAGGTGTATCAGGGAATAGCGCATGTACCCCTTTCTGCTGAACCTGATCCTCTGTTCACCATCTGTCTTTCTTTCTGAGCCATACTGATCTATATCAAGTATACGCACATCCTCTGGTAGTGTCCTGGCCTGATCCTTTGCGGTAAGCGCCTCGGATTCATCTATTCCGGCCTTTTCATACCAGTATTTGCCATTTTCTATGTCAAAGAAGAGGGTATGATCCTGATATTCGGTTATTGATAAGTCCCTCACCTTTATTATGGTGGCGACAAGTGTCCGGGATGCAGTCTTAAGATTATCCGAAAGCAGGGTTTCACGCACAGCAGGCACAGTAATAGAGAGAAAAAGCCCTGCCAGGAATATAACAATTGTCAGCTCCAGCAGGGTAAAACCCCCTGACAGCCTCCCGGAAAAGTGCCTGATATTAATCCTGATCGTCTTCCCAGCTTGTGACATCTTTGTTTTTTCCCTCACCGCCAGGTTCATTGTCATCACCATAGGATATTATGTCAAAATCCCCATTGTCACCAGGTGACTGATACACATATTCATTTTGCCAGGGGTCTTTAGGTATCCTTGCGATATAACCACCTTCTCTCCACTTTCTGGGGAGTTTTCCGACTGTAGGAGGCGATACCAGGGCGGTTAACCCCTGTTCAGTGGTGGGGTAGCTCCCGTTATCAAGCCTGTAAAGATCAAGGGCAGTCCTGAAGGTCTCTATCTGGGTCTTTGCCTTGACCCTTTTTGAATCCTCTATATGCCCTATAACCTTTACACCCACAATACTTGCAAGTATACCCAGGATGACAATAACAACCATTACCTCTATCAGGGAAAAACCCTTTTCGGTATTTCTATTATCTGAACTCATATATCCTCCTAAAAATTTTTCTAGTGAACGATCTGGCTCATCTCCATAATGGGGAGAAGTATTGAAAATGCAATAAACCCTACTATAACCGCCATCCCAAGAAGCATAAAGGGTTCAAGCATGGATGTCATGGCTGACACCTGTGATTCCACCTCCCGCTCGTAAATATCCGCAATCTTGTTAAGCATCTTTTCAAGCTCTCCGCTGTGTTCGCCGACAGATATCATCTGGACAACAACAGGGGGTATCAGCCTGTTGTTTGATAATGGCGCAGAGAGGCTTTTTCCCTCCCTGATCTCATCTACCGCGTTGTCAATCAGCTCTGCCACCAGTATATTATTTACCACATTGCGCACTATCTGAAGGGCATTGATCAGGGTTACGCCGCTTGTGAGAAGGCTCCCAAGGGTCCTGGCGAACCTGGCTATAATCATCCTTTTTATAACAGAACCGAACACAGGCATCTTTAATTTGACCTCGTCCCACTTGCGGGAGAACCTCTCTGTCTGCCTTGCGCGCCTGAATATAAAACCCGCCACAATAAAAAAGAGCAGGATCAGCCACCAGTATGATTTTAAAAAATTACTGGCGCCAATAACGATAAGGGTAGGCAGCGGCAGGGCCTTTTCCATCTCATCAAACACCGCAATAAACTTGGGCACAACAAAGGTTACAAGCATAAGCAGGGCAAGCACCCCTATGCAAAGCATGATAACAGGATAAACCATTGCGGATATGACCTTGCTTTTTAATGCCTCCTGGTTTTCGCTGAACTCGGCGAGCCTTTCCAGCACAAGGTCAAGGGAGCCTGATGCCTCCCCTGCTGTAACCATGTTGATATAGATCTGGGAAAAGTATTTTGAATGGTTTGTAAGCGATGATGCAAGGCTGTTCCCCTCGTTTACAGACTCCTTTGTCTGGGCAAGCACCTTTTTTAGAAGGGGGTTCACCTCCTGCGTGATCAGAAGCTCAAGGGATGCGACAAGGGGTATGCCCGCGCTCATAAGGGTGGCGAGCTGTCTTGTGATTGTTGATATCTCATCGGCCTTTATGCGCCGCAACAGGGTATTAACAGAGGTTGAACCTGTCTGCTGGACCTTTATCTGTGAGGATGATTCTTTTATATTTACCGGAAAAAGGTCAGAGCCCCTGAGCTTGTTCCTTGCGGAGAGGGGACTGTCCGCATCAATAATTCCCTTTGTCTTCTTTCCCCTGCTGTCCAGCGCTGAATATTCGTAAACAGGCATCTATTATTATCCTTAATAAATAAGGTTTATCTTATCCCTGTAAGTCTGTTTGCAAGACCCTTAAGGTCCTCTTCCTTCATGTTATCGGTTGATATCTGGTTAAAGGGTATTGCATACTCCCTGCCTGACTGCACAGCAGGCATTAGCCTGGATGTGCCCGCTTTGAGATATGCCGCAACATTATAGGCCATCCTCTGTGCCAGGGAGATGTCCATGTTGTTTGGCGCTGCCCCTCTTATGTCCCTTGAAAATGGTTCGCAGACTACCCTCTTATTAATCTTGATCTTAGTCTCCAGTAATTCCCTATAGAAATACTCTGCTGCATTATCCTTTATGCCCTTTTCATCCCTCTCTGCTTTTTTATAACCCTCTGCAACCACGATAACGCACTCTTCCCTTTTATTGATTGCCTCAACCACCTCAGCATGGTTTATCCGGCTGTTAGGCAGCACAGCAAGGTGGGCTCGCGACCCCAGGCATGAATGGAGGGCATGAAACCCGCTGCTTGCCCCCATCATTTCCACAATATATACCCTCTTGTGCGTCCTGGCGTCTGCCATGTAACACCTGATCTTTTCTGCGCCTGCCTCAACGCCGGTATGCTGTCCAATGCAGTCTGTGCCAGCAACATCACTGTCTATTGTGACAGGCACAAAGAAGACCTGTATGCAGGTCGGTATCAGGTTGCAGAGATCATATATCCCCTTGAATGTCCCGTTACCCCCTATGGCGATAATGGCCTTTACATTTTTCTTTTTAATAGTGCTGGCCGCTTTCAGCTGGACATCATGATCTTTAAAATCCTCGAAACGCTCACTCCTGAGATATGCCCCCCTCCATTCGGACAGGGGTGCAGCATGAAATACACCGGGGAAATGATCCAGTTTTTTATATTTAACCGGGTCATACACAAGGCGGAGAAAGTTATCCGATTTATCAACAAGTGATTTAAACCCCTCTTTTGTTGCAAAGACCTCTCTTCCCATCCCCTCAAGATGATAGGTAAGAAAGGCTGTCACAGGGTTGTATCCGGGGGCGCATCCCCCTTCCTGGATAATCAGCACATCTATCTCGCTGAACATCCTCTTTGACTCAATGATGGTGCTTTTCAGGAGCTGGGTTATCCTTTGGCCGACCTTTATCCTGGACAGGAGTTCATCCTGGCTTACCGGCCTTACAAGGTAATCATCCACCCCTTCGTTCATACAACTGATCTTGGCATCCTCGCTCTCTTCAGAACTCACCATTATAAAGTATATCCCCTCAAGATCAGGGTTGGATTTAATCTTTCTACAAAACTCAAGGCCATCCATTTTGGGCAGGGACAGACCGCACAGTATAATATCAGGCTCAATTTTTTTGAGTTTTTTATATGCCTGGCCCGGGTTATCCAACAGTTCAATAGAAAGATCATTCCTTGATTTCAAGATTTTCAGGTATGTCTCTCTGTTTGATTTTTCATCATCTACGATCAGTATCCTGGTCTTTTCTTCCATAGCAACTCACCCTTGTAACGAAAAAATAGATTTTTCCCGCCGCAGGAACAAAAACAAAACCGGCAGCGATCGCCAAAATAACCCATTACACTTTATGGGATTGCCTAAAATGATGCAAATAAATTATGATATTCTAATACAAATTATGGTATTAATGAAAGAAATAATTGATATTGCTTATACAATCGAAATCGAAATCGGGTTTATCAATCGAAATCGAAATCGATTTTACTGCCGATTTGGATAACGATTTCGATTTCGATTTCGATTTCGATAAGGATTTATGGGGTTCATCATCAGAAAATTCATTAATAGTGCAGGGGCAATAATGTTTATGCCTGTTAAGGGGATATATCTTCTTATATTTTTCATCATCCTTGTTACAACCATCCTTATCTTCTATAAAGGTATTGAAGGGTGGTTTGTGTTTCAACCCCAGAAGAGGCTTGATTATTCCCCTTCCGATTTCCAGTTGAAATTTCGTGATATCTATCTCAATACCACTGATGGAGTAAAATTGCACGGCTGGTATTTTTACCCCTACCCGGATAAGCCTGTAATATTATTTTGCCACGGGAATGCAGGCAACATCTCACACAGGCTTGAATATATAGATCTTCTCCTTGAGATAGGGGTTAATGTCCTTATCTTTGACTACAGGGGATATGGCAAAAGCAGCGGTCACCCCTCGGAGCAGGGGATCTATACTGATGCATTGAGTGCATTTGATTATCTTGTAAGGGATGAGAAGATCAACCCCAGTGATATTATCCTGCTTGGCCGCTCACTCGGGGTGGCAGCCGCACTGGAGGTGGCATCAAAAAGAGAGGCAGGGGCCATTATCATTGAGAACGGATTTTTGTCAGTGTGTCACATGGCAAAACATATGGGTATCTTCAGGCTCATTGCACCCCTTATCCCGCAAAATTACAACAGCCTTGAGAAGATCAGACATGTCGCCATTCCCAAACTTATCATGTGGAGCGAAAATGATGAGATTGTCCCGCCCATTATGGGAAGAAAGCTTTTTGAGGCGGCCAGCGAACCTAAATATTTTTATGAGATAAAGGGTGCGCGCCACAATGATACCCATGTGGCAGGGGGCAGGGGATATCAAAATACTATCAGTGAATTTATCATGACCGCGAAGGTCAAATAGGGTTTTTGGGACATAACTCGTTATCCAAATCGAAATCTTTATCGAAATTGAAATCGCAATCGATTTCGATGAAAACCCGATTTCGATATGGATTTCGATTTGGATTAAGTGGGCAATATTGAGTTTATTGTCAGGAAGAATAATAAAGGCACGAGGCTCAAGGCTCAGGGCACGAGGTGCACGGCTATAGTCTAAGCCCTGTGCCCTTCTTCCTGTTTTATTGCATTTCATTCAACGTTCAAAGTTCAATGTTCGACGTTGGATGTTCGTCCTTTTCTTCTTCCCCCTTGAGCCCTGCGCCTCTATTACTCCTTCTTCCCCAGTTCCACTGATCTCTTTTTCGCTGCTTCTATCATCCCCTCAAGGATATCCCCGATTTTATTTTCATCCATATATTTAAGCCCTGCCTCTGTTGTGCCACCGGGCGAGGTGACCATTTTCCTTAACTCAGACAGGGGTGTGGCTGTTTTTTGTGCAAGCATGGCCGCACCAAGAAATGTATTTATCACCATATTCTTTGCGGTCTCCTGGTCAAAACCCTGTTTTTGGGCAGCTTCAACAATGCATTCCATCAGCCTGAATACAAAACCCGGCCCGCTCCCGGATACAGCCGTTACCGCATCCATCATGGCCTCATCCACAGTAAAGACATTGCCGACCGCCTTTAAAATATCCAGGGCAATATTCAGGTGATCCACATTAACAGCGCCCCCTGCGGCTATTGCACTCACCCCCATCTGGACAAGGGCAGGGGTATTGGGCATTACCCTTATTACCGGCACATCAGCCCCAAGGATTGTCTCTATGGCATTTATCCTGATACCCGCCGCAATGGATATGACCAGATGATTTTTGTTTATGGCCCCTTTTATCTCTTCCAAAACCATTGCCATTACCTGGGGCTTTATTGAAAGGACAATAATATTGCATGCGTTGCATAATTCCCTGTTGGATAAGATACCCTCTACCTTATAAGAGTTACTCAGTGCCCTGATCTTTTCAGGGTTGCTGTCAGACGCCTTGATCATGTCATGATTAAAAAGACTACTCGCAATAATCCCCTTGATAAGGGCACTCGCCATATTGCCAGCGCCTATAAAGCCAATCCCTTTTTCTGTAAAATTCATATATCTCTCACCCTAGAACCTTCTGCCAGCCACTGCCTGGGCAACATTGAAGAAGAGGTCTCCAAGCTTCTCAAAGGTTGAAATGAGGTCTACCATTACAAGGCCAGGGTCAACCTTACATATGCCGTCCCTCAGCCTCATGAGGTGCCTCTCCTTCATCTCTTCCTTCATCCTGTCTATTAAAATCTCCAGCTCCTTTGCCCTTTCAATAACATCTGTATCTTCTTCCCTGATGGCGGTATTTACAATGGTTAAAAATTTTCGCACATCTGTTGAGATGGTTTCATAATCCTTCATCCCCTCGTCAGAAAAAAAGAGGTTCTGTTCTATCAGCCTTTCAATCAACCTTGCAATATGTTCCACCTCATCGCCGGCCCGTTCAAAATTATTTGCCATCCTTGTAAGTGCAGATATCTCGTTTGATTCCTCCGATGTAATGGGCTGCTGCATGATATTGACCAGAAATTTGGTTATTTCTTTCTGGAGGTTATCAAGCATGTCCTCCCTTCTTCTCCATTTTGAAAGGTCCTTTATCTTCCGGGATTTTATAGCCCTGACAACATCGTCATACATTGTCTCTACCGCTTCACCCATCCTGATTATCTCTGCCCTGGCCTGTGCAAGTGCAACAGACGGGGTCTCAATATATTTACTGTCAATAAACTTGATCTTTCTGAACTCCTCAAAACCCTCTTTTTTTTCTGAATAGGGGGTAAGCCATATTGTCATCCTTACAAGGTATGGAAGCGCAAAAAGGAAAACGACCGCATTTACAATATTAAAAAGGGTGTGAGAATTGGCTATGTATCTTGATATGTTGGGGCGCACGCCATTGACAAGCTGATCTGCAGGGCCAAAATTCATGATCGCGCTCGTGAGATACTGGACAATCTCAATGAAAAAAGGAAAGAAGATAATTATGATAATAACCCCTATTGTATTAAAAAGGGTATGTGCATTGGCCGTTCGCCTTGCATTGATATTGGAGCCTATGCTTGCAAGCTGTGCAGTAATGGTGGTGCCGATATTCTCCCCCATGATGAGAGCGACGCTTGTTTCAAAATTGATCATCCCCTGAAATGCCATTGCCATTGTAATACCGACCGTGGCGCTTGAACTCTGGAGGATCATGGTCAGTATTGCGCCTGTCAGCACACAGAGGGTTATCCCTATGATTGTATTAGCCTGGAACCCGGTTAAAAAAGAGATAAAAAAGGGCTCGTTTTTAAGCGACGCAAGGCCGTTTGACATAGTGGAGAGGCCATAAAAAACAAGGCCAAAACCAAGCAGCACATCACCAAGGTATATCCATTTGGTATGTCCTGTGAAAAACTTGATAAATACTCCAAGGGCAATAACCGGAAGGGCATAGGCTGTTATCTTGAAGGCTATGAGCTGGGCGGTTATGGTTGTTCCTATATTTGCTCCTATAACCACACCGACTGCCTGGGTAAGATTCATAAGCCCTGCATCAACAAATCCTACCAGCATTACCGATGTGGCGCTTGAACTCTGTACTATGCTTGTAATAAGTGTGCCTACGCCGCAACCCACAAAACGGTTGTTAGAGACCATATTTAATATATGCCTGAGCCTGTTGCCTGCGAATTTCTGTAGCCCCTCGGACATGATCTTCATGCCGTATAAAAACATACCCAGTCCGCCAAGGGCCTGAAATATCACTGTAACCATTGTATTCTATAACTCCATTGCAAAGAGGGCTGCGCCAACTGCACCCGCAAGCTGGGGGTGTTCGGGCAATAATACCTCTGTGCCTGTTTTCTCTTTTATCATCTCCACCAGGTAGGGGTTATGCTCCACTATTCCCCCTGTCATAACAATGGGCGGGGTGATCAGATCCATCTCCAGCACACGTTTTATAACAGAAAAAAAGAGCCCCTTTATGATATCAGGCACCTTTTTCCCCTGCCTGATCTTCTCCAGCACCTCTGTTGCTGAAAAGACCGTGCAGAAGCTGCCAAGCTCCACCATCTCGGTCGACTGTTTTGCAAGACCATCCATATCCTCTATGGGGATATCGAGCCTGGCTGACATCTCCTCCAGAAATGCCCCTGTACCGGCAGCGCACTTCCTGTTCATCTTGAAGTTGATGCGTCTCCCTTCGCTGTCAAGCTTGATAACCTTGTTATCCTGGCCGCCTATGTCTATTATTGTCATTGCCCTGTTAAAATAATGAAACGCCCCCTTTGCATGGCACCCGATCTCTGTCCTGGTATCATTGCTAAAGGTTACATTTGTCCTTCCATAACCTGTGGAAACAGTGCGGGTGACTGCATCACGCGATGCATTTGCCATTGTGAGTGCCTCGTTAAGGCCATCTTCTGCGGTTCGGCTGAAATCTGTCCCTGATTTTTTAACAGAAAACCCCTTGAGGTTTTTCAGATTATCAAGCAGGGCAACCTTTGTGCGGGAGGCGCCTATATCCACCCCCGCATATAAAACTCTTTTATCTGTCATCAGTGCAGGGGTTACCTTTCATCCAGTTGTTCAATAAATGCCTCAATATTGGTCTTTGCCTGCTCCTCTGAGTAGCAGCGCAGGTCATTCAGGTCGCCGTTGATTACCAGCCTGGGTATGCCAAGTGTTTCACTTATCCTCTCTGACAGGCCATACCTGTTGTTTGAGTTGTTGGGGCAGGTCTTGGCATCGTGGAATATGATCCCGTCAAATTTATATTTTTCAAAGCAGTTGCGCATATATCTTTCCTTGAATGCCTCATCCCTCACGATAAAGAGCTCAGTATATGCCCTTCCCATGCTCTCAAAGGGGTCTTTGGGGTCAAGCTGGTCAAATATCCAGCTATTGCAATAGGTAGAGGCCACGATGCATGTATTAAGCTCTGCAAACTGATTGCTGAGTGTGCTTAGCTTGCCCCATACAGGCATGCCGTCCCAGTAGATCCTGTGCCTTTCATTTTCTATTGCAGCCACCTTGCCCGCTACCCTCTCCTTGAGCTCCTTCAAGAGCACCTCATAATAATCCACCGCCTCCTTTGTGCCCCTTGCAACAACAGCAGGGCCCATATGGATGGTTGCATCAAAGAATGTCCAGGGTGATGGAATGGCAGATGCGGTCTCAAGGCATGCCCTCCATAGCACGGATGTCTGTCTTGAGAGTTCAACCGCCTCCTTGAAACGGTCCATATCAAACCTTTCACCGGAAACCTTTTCAAGTTCAGGGATAAGCGCCTCTGTCTGTTTGGCAATATCACTCACCTGGAAACCCCTGATCTCTCCTATGTCCCTGTGGGTATGTATGCCTACCATGGGGACATTAAGCTCCCTTGAATACCATGCAAACCAGTCCTGAACGTCTCGGCACTGGTTTGTATTAAAGACCAGGATATCCGGCTTTGGCACAGACTCCATCTTGTAGGCGGTGGTGAGCGGTGTCTTTTTCTGGAGGAATGAGCCTATATCGCTTGTAAGGTATGAGCAGATGTCAGGTGAATAACCTATGGCATTTGCATATGGAATAAGATCAGTGGCCATCCTGGTAGCGCCAAGCATGGCCCCGTGATTTTCAGGAAAGTAGACCAGAAAACCCATGCCCCTAAGCAGTTCAGCAGGGCCAACACTTGTGCACCATGCGATCTTTTTTGACCCGGTTTTAGCTGCCTCATCCAGCTCATAAAAATGGTTTGCCATTACTTTGTTATATAGACCCTGACACTCAAACTTTTTTCTGGCAGGTTTTTTCTCTTCACTCATCCTGATTATTCCTCCAATATTTTTATTTTATTACTTCTTTTCGGGTGCCAACTTTAGTTGATTAGCGCAAGGCTTGTCAAGCCTTGATTCCCTGATATCTCGATAAGACCCTAAGGATTGTAAAAGCTGGATCAGAAATCCATAACGCAGCATTCTCGTGAAAGGCGGGTCATTGATCCCGGTACACCGGGAAATCCATTTTAACCACGGAGAGCATCCGCCGTCGCCAAGGCTATGGCGGGACAGGCGTTTATCAAGGAGGAAGACTTCATATTATATTATCAAAAAATGATTTTTGCTTTTCGTAGGGGCGGGATTTATTCCCGACCTCTCCCTTTTTAAAATCCTATCTGTAGGGGCACAGCGCCTGTGCCCTTTTTCTTTTTTTGCTTTTCATTCGACGTTCATTCTTTTTTCTTTACGCTTTGAGCCTTGAGCCTTTATTTGCTTTTGATTCAAAGTTGAAAGTTGGACGTTCGATGTTCGACGTTCATCCTTTCCCTTGCGCCCTTCCCCCTCCTTAAAAATCCGCAGGGCTCAAAACCGGCACCCCTGATTTATTAAGCGCATGTGTATAAATCATTGTAGTAGAGACATCAGCATGTCCAAGGAGTTCCTGTATTGTACGAATGTCGTATCCCTTTTCAAGTAGTTGTGTGGCAAAGGAATGTCTTAAGGTATGTGGGGTGACCTCTTTACTTAAACCTGCCAAACGAGATGCTGTTTTTACTTCTTTTCTGAGATTGCTTGGGTCTGCATGGTGCCTTCTCACTTTATTGCTTCGAGGATCTATACTTAGACTTGCCGCAGGAAAAACATACTGCCATATCCAGTCTTTTTTTGCTCCTGGGTTCTTTCGGTCATATCCCGGCCAGATATAGACCCCATCTGCACCCTCTTTTATATCCTTTAAAAAAATCTCCTTTGCATATTCAACCTGTTTTTTAAGATCTTCCTTATATTTACCAGGCAACATTGTAAGCCTGTCCTTGGCCCCTTTTCCACTTCTTACTACTATCTGATTTTGGGCAAAATCTATGTCCTTTATTCTTAACCGCACACATTCCATTATGCGAAGACCTGCGCCGTACAGTAGACCTGCCATCAGGAGATCGACCCCTTCCATTTTACTGAATAAAAGCTTCATCTCATTAGCAGTCAAAACAACCGGTACTTTCCTGTCACGTTTTGCCCGGTAAAAATCACTGAAATCACCCGGATCACGTTTTATAACCTGTGTATACATGAACACTATTGCATTTAAGGCCTGGTTCTGAGTGCTGGCCGAAACTTTCCTGTTTATTGCCAGATAATCAAGATATCTTCTAATATCATCCCGCGTCAGCCCTTCCGGTTTAGCGCCATTATTAAATGTAATAAACCTCACTACCCATTCTATATATGATTGCTCAGTCTTTATTGAATAATGTCGGTATCTGATTTCATTTGTTATTTTTTCAATAATATCAGAATGGGTGCTGATTATTTCTTTTTTTGTTGCCAGGTTATCTTTGAACAATTCTTTTTCCTGTGATTTTTTTAAAGCAGTCCCAGAGTCTTTCATATTAGTCTCATTTTTTTCGAAAGGCAGTTGCAGGTGTTTATAATATAATATGTACAAGGCTTTCCTGGCCCTTTCTATTTCCTCGCCACTGTTAATATTATCTTTCTTAAGCTTTTCAATGAATGAAATAACATGTTCTTTTGTTCTCTGGCGTAAAGGGATTCCCTTAATGGAAATGGCAAACCTTTCACCCCATTTCACATAAGAGTCTGCTTCAGACTCTGATAGACCTTGTTTAATGACTGTTTCACGAAAACTGTCCCAAAACCTGTTGACATCTTTGATATCATTTTTCATAATGCCTCTGTCTCCTCAGTTTTGTTTTCCTTAAGTTTTATAGGCAATTTTTATGCCTTAATGTATCTATTTGATTTATTAAGGTATTATTGGTTAGCATATATAGAATATTGTTTTTATGCACTGATAATTGTGCAGGAAGCACATAAAAATGTGCAAAAAAACAAGAAGAAATGAAAGTTGACTTAAATTTATATCATTAATCTTTAGCCAGTTTTATTAATCAGCATTCAGCTACCACCTATTTACCCTCAATAGGTAATAGGTAGGCAACAAACCTATTCAATAGGTGATTTTGTAACCTAATACATGTTATACCAATGGAAATAAAAAATAAAAAAATAGTTTTAAGCGTCGTATTTTCTACCATTTTATTGGTGGTTATGATTTTGTCATTCTGGAAATACACGCCATTTTTTTATCTCTACAATGTTAAAG
>JAAZBV010000040.1 GCA_012513605.1 Desulfatiglans sp.
GTGCGGAGGAAGAATCATGAAATCCAGTTTGATTATTATCTCCCTGTTTTCTGTTTCCATCTCAATCCAGGCCGCGACACCGACCTTGAAAGGCTGCGCTGCCATTGAAAACCCTGACGAGCGCCTTACCTGTTAGGCCATAGCTTTAGTGTAGGCTGGATCGGAGTATCAATTTTTTTATATTGGTGTTCCTTTCTATAATAATGAAGACGAGAACAGGTTCAGATAAAGCCTTTTTGATGTAGTAAATTGAAAATAACGGGGTACCCTACTGGCTATTCTTCATCATCAATTTTTAAATAACCGAAATATTTTTCTGCACACTCCTTACATATCCCATGGCTGAATTTTGCACCTGTATGCTCATGGATATAGTATTCTACCTGCTTCCAGTAGCCTTTATCATCCCTTATCTTTTTACAGTATGAACATATTGGCAGTATACCTTGCAGAGTTTTTATTTCACTCATAGCTTTCTTTAATTCATGTATTAAAGAATCTTTTTCCTCAATTGCATTATGAAGCCTGGTAATATTGAATGCTGCCCAGATGACCATCCTCGGTCTACCATTAACTGCTTTTATAGGTGAGATATTCGCTTCAAACCAGAGATCTCCGGAAGGGCCTGTGAGGGTTTCAGAGCCTCCTATATCGGCTGATGACAATTTATAAACATATGTTATAACCCTGTTATCATCGAGCGCCTTTTTTATTTGAACCGTAAAACTGTCTGCAAGCTTAGCTGACATAACATCATGTATTCGTCTGCCGACCAGATGCTGACCATCATGATATCTTTCTCTATGGATTCCACCAAGTATTTTCACATAATGACCATTTTCATCAAAGATAAAGAATGGGTCAGGAATAGCAGAAAATATTGCCTCGGTAATATCCGGGTTTAACTCATCAGATAAAGTCATAATATTGGCCTAAAATATTTTAGGGGTTTAGCCCCCTTTTTTTTTATTAATCATGCAATCACTGTTGATATACAATAAGGATTTTCACTATTGTTTTAGTTCAGTCATAAAAAAACTGCATGCAGATTCAATATTTTCTGACAGCACCGGAAACCAAACAGGAAGTGTATCCAAAATGTCATAGACCGCTTTCTTTATTTCCGGACTAACATCAGGTATTGAAATTTTGGAATCAGCAGGATTGCTTGTATTCAATATAACATCCGCAAGCCCTACGATCGCAAGAAATTTATATTCCCTGGCACTACTACTGAAAGTATGATGATAACGAATAACATCTGCAAGCTTCATCGGTAATTGCCATTTCTTTGCAAGATAATAACCTATATATGAATGATTTACTGACCCCTTCTCTTTCTCAATGTTGAAAAAAGATTTTTCATTTTTTATACAGGAGGTGTGAATACTGAAAAATATATCCGGGAAATGTTTCAGCATGACAACTTTTCCGATATCGTGTAAGAGCCCCCCAATAAAACAGTCATCAGGCGAATATAATTTTGTCTGCTCGGCAATATATCTGCTCATTACAGCAGCTGCCACTGAATGTTTCCAGAAACCCTTTATATCGAAGCGTGCTGCATCGCCGTTTACAGAAAGGGCATCCATGATTGAAACAGATACTATGGCATTTCGAATGGTATTAAAGCCCAGCAGGGTTATTGCATGGGTTATGCTGGTTACCTTTGAACGTACACCAAAGAATGCCGAATTTGCCAGTTTCAATATTTTTGCTGTTATGGCCTGATCCTTTTCAATCCTGTCCCTCAAAATTTCCAGCCTTGTAGTGTCATAATCCTGAAGCATTTTATTTACTTCCAGGGCAATAGCAGGGAGCGTGGGGAGGTCATTGATCCGGTCAAGCTCTTTATTAATATTATCGGTTTCCAAATTTTTATCCTTTTTTTCCAATAACTGCCATGAACATCCTTAACAACTCCGGATCAAATGCCTTTCCGGAAAGAGTATTCATTTCCAGTAGTGCTGCTTACACAGACCATGCCTCCTTGTATTTTCGTTTGTTTGTAAGGGCGTCAAATACATCTGCAATAGAAACAATCCTGGCAGAAAGGGGGATGCTGTTTTCGCTTAGGCCATCCGGGTAACCTGTTCCATCCCATCTCTCATGATGGCTGCGTGCAATCTCCCTGGCTGTCTTATAAAATGGTTTTTCGCCAAGAATCTTTTCTCCTGCAATGCAGTGAGTCCGCATTATCTCCCATTCATCAGGATCAAGCGGACCATTTTTCTGAAGAATCGTATCAGGTATGTGGATCTTGCCTATATCATGCATTACGCTGAAAAAGCTTATTTTTTCTGATTGTTCATTTGAAAGGCCATATGCAAGGCAGACCTCCTTTGTGAGAAGAGCAATCCTTTTTAAATGATCCCCTGTGTCGTCGTCCTTGGCCTCTGCAGCCATGGCCAGCATCACAACCCCTTCACGAATAGAATCCTCAAGAAGCGATGTCCTTTTGCTTACAAGATGCTCAAGGTTTTCATTGATGCTTTGAAGTTGCCTGTTTTTTTCAGCTATCTCTTTTTGCATCCGCTCATTCTCTGCTGCCAGATTATAATACTCAAATGCCTGCTTTACTGTCCTGTTTATCTCCTCCTGAGACCATGGCTTTGTCATGTACCTGAATATCTGAACATTATTAATGGCATTTATGGCATTTTCCATGGAGGCATAAGCAGTAAACAATATCCTTACTATATTTGACCGGATTTTTTTTACTCTGTTTAAAAAATCAATACCGGTCATACCAGGCATATTAAAGTCTGATATTACGACTCCAATATTCTTATTTTCAATAAGTCTGAGGCCTGCTTCGCCAGAACTTGCTGAATAGATTTCATATTCTTCATTTCTCAGTTGGCGTGTAACACAATTGATTATACTCTGTTCATCGTCAACAATAAGCAACCTGTTGTTTTTCATTTTCTTTTCGCTCCTGAATCGTGGTGATAGACTTGCATTGCCACATGATACCGATCATCACACCTGCCACTACTCTCCTTTATCGGTATTTAAATCAGGTTGATAAACCGAATGCTGTGCTGTGCCTACCGGTAAAAGTTCAGGAAACATGAGATATTAATTTCAAATACCCTGCAATAACAACCGGTTAATCAATTAAATTAATATATTTTTCTATTCATACATAAAAACAATTAGCTAGCATCACTGAAATACCATTTCTTTATCACCTTTATTCAGGCGCCTCTGGACAGCATTATATGACCGCCCAGGGAAAATTTTACTTGATAGTGTAATCCTGCTGATATAAAATCTTCCCTGAAATTATTTCATAATGAGATGTATCTAGCTGGAATCAATTGAAATATTGTCTCGCAAGCAGTAATCGAACCCTGAATCTGAGCATCTGAGCATGAGGAAAAGTCAAATGAGCGATGAAAAGGACAATATAAAAAATCTGACCACTAATTTGGAAACACCCTGCAATACCTCTGGAAGCAATGAAATATCTCCTGATATAGGTGATCTGGTTGAAAAGGAAAAGATACTGGAGATTCAGAATAACCTACTGTTTTCAGTGGTACAGTCGCATAGTATTTCCAATACACTGAATATGTGTCTTGACTCAGCACTTGAGATATCAGAACTGGAATACGGAGGTATCTATCTTTTTGATAAGGATGGAGGAATTGAACTGGTTCATGCAAAAGGATTGTCTGCCCCCTTTTTTTCCACAGTCAGGTATTACCCCTCTGATTCAGAAAATGTAAAACTAATAAAGGCCGGGATGCCTGCCTATCTGGATTACACAAGTCTTGATCTCCCTTTTAAAAAAAGCGATTGTGATGAAAATCTGAAGGCAGTGGCAGTAATCCCTATTTTTTATAAAAAGGATATTATCGGCAGCCTTAATATTGCTTCAAGAACGATTAATTGTATTTCTGAACCTGTAAAATTATCCATTGAGGCCATAGCATCTGTAATGGGAATGCTTATAAGCCGGTCTCAGGCAGAAGAGAGGTTGTTTGAAAGTGAAGAGAGATATGAACAGGCTGAAAAAATGGCAAGATTCGGGCACTGGAGGCGTTCGTTTTCAAATAATTATGCCTTCTGGTCAAAGGGAACTCATATAATATTCGGAACGGACTCTGAAAGTTTTATTCCTACGAATGAGAGCTTTTTAAAACTTGTTCATCCGTCTGATATACAGCTTCTTACGTCTTCTATAGAAAAGGCATTAAAGGATCGAACACCGCTTGAAGTCGAATACAGGGTTATGAAACCAGACGGGGATATGATCACTGTCCATTCATATGCCGAGGTAAAAACAGACAAAAATTCGCAGGATATACTGGTCGGAACCATTCAGGATATTACACATTTTAAAGAGGTAGAACAGGAATTGAAAAACCAGTCATCCAGACTTGAAGAGATGAATACCGCAATGAAAGTACTGATAGAACACAGAGAACGAGAACTGGGGCAACTTGAGAAAACTGTTTTAGAAAACATTAATAAACTGGTGATACCCTACCTTGAGAAGGCCGGCAAGGTTCTAAATAAGTCTGATAGCAATTCCCTCATCGATATAGCTTTAACCAACCTTGAAACTGTTGCAAAGCCATTTGCAAAAAGGCTTTCAATGGAAAAACTCTCCCCCACAGAGTTGCAGGTGGCAAATCTTATTAAAAATGGAAAGACCACAAAGGAAATAGCCGGGGTGATGAACATTTCCACTAATACAGTCATGACACACAGATATAATATTCGGAAAAAATTAGGTCTTTTAAAAGAAAAGTCAAACATGTATACCTATCTACAGTCTTTATAGAAGTAATGATTTTTACTCACTGATACATGGTATAAATATCATCTTGGCGATTCGTACTTTCATGCCGATTTAACATACAAACGGTGTTAATATTTCTTATTTCATTTTAATCCCCCACGGTTTTCTATTCTTTAGGGCGCAGATAAAAGGCAGGAGAGCAGGTTATATGGAGCTAAAATATAAACATAATATCCTGATAGTAGACGATGAATCATCAATACTAAAATCCATCCAGAGATTATTGAGGGATAACAAAATAAACGTATTGTCTGCTTCAAACGTAAAAGAGGCCCTTGAGAGGCTCGCTAAATATAATGGAAACCTTTCTCTAATTATTTCAGATCAGCGTATGCCAGGGATGACAGGCATTGAGCTTTTTCAAAATATAAAAAATAAATTTCCTGAGACTATTCGATTTCTTTTAACCGGTTTTGCAGATGTTGAGGTCTTGACAGCCGCTATAAATAAAGGAGAAATCCACAGATTTATTGCAAAGCCATGGGAAGATAAAGATTTAAGGGATCTGATATACCAGGCACTTGAACAATATGAGCTTACACTGGAAAATAAAAGGTTATCCCTTCTTGTTGAAAAACAAAACAATGAGCTGACAGAACTAAACAAAGGTCTGGAAAAACAGGTTGAAATAAGATCAAAAGAGATAATCCAGAAAAACAAAGAGCTTGAATCCAATTTCTTCAACACGATAAGGGCATTTACTTCCATTGCAGAGATGAATAAACCTGTTATTGCGGGCCACGGCAGACGTGTTGCTGTTATTGCAAAGGATATTAGCAGGGAGATGAACCTTTCAAAAAAAGAGGTAATTCAGGTAGAAATTGCCGGGTTATTGCATGATATAGGCAAAATCGGATTACCTGATTCAGTGCTTGAGTATCACACCAAAAAATTATCTCAACAGGAAGAAAACCTGTTAAAGAAACATCCCGAAGAGGGTCAGAATATAGTTCGTTTTATAAACCACCTGGATAATGTTGGTCTTATAATCAGGTCACATCATGAAAGATATGATGGTCTGGGATACCCTGACAGGTTAAAAGAAGAAGCGATCCCTCTGGGTGCAAGAATAATTGCGGTGGCTGATGCCTATGATAAAACAGTAAATATTGAAGCAAAAAAACAGTTTATTTTGCATGATTATATAGAAGAAAGAGAATTAACACATGATTATTTAGATGATGAAGAATTGATACATAAAGCCGCACTTTATCATCTTAAAAAATATGCATTTACCCATTTCGATCCCGATGTAGTAAAGGTCTTCCTCTCCATAGCAAAA
>JAAZBV010000041.1 GCA_012513605.1 Desulfatiglans sp.
GATAGGTTCTCTTCCATAGTATTTCCAGAATCATTCCGGGTATTTTTGTCTTCGTTTATTTGAATTAAGTCGTTCAGTTGAGTTAAAAGGATCTCTTCCTGGTCAGGGTCTATTGCACCGGCACCGGAGGTAGAATCGATTAATGATTTGACATGATCTCTTGATCTGAGGATGAGATTTATCAGATCTTTTGTTACAGGTAAATCCCCTTCTCTTAGCCTGTCTAGGACAGTTTCAAGTACATGGGTAAATTGTGCTACCTTGGTAAAGCCAAGCATTCCTCCTGACCCCTTAATGGTATGCACAGCCCTGAAAATTCGGTTAATAGCCTCTATGTCGTCCGGGTTTTCTTCAATTTCAAGAACGGCCTCTTCTATTTCAAAAAGCAGTTCATCAGCTTCCTGCCGAAAAATATCGTTGAAATTTGTTTCGTTCATATTTTCACCTTTTGAAGTTCACAGCATTAATATGAAACACATGTTGTTAAATCGTTATTGATCATCTAAGCACCTTCCTGATAACTGCCAGAAGCTGTTCCGGTTGAAAGGGTTTTACTATCCATCCTGTTGCGCCTGCTGCCTTTCCGGCCTGTTTCTTGTTATCCTGTGATTCGGTTGTTAACATCACTATAGGTATATATTTATATTTTGGCATGGCGCGCGCCTGTTTAATAAGTTCTATGCCATCCATGTTTGGCATATTGAGATCAGTGATAATCATATCTATACCTGAATTTTTCAGGAGGTGATTGACTGCATCCTGTCCATCTACAGCCTCAATGACTTCGAACCCTGCATCTTTTAAGATGAATCCGACCATCTGCCTTATACTGGTTGAGTCGTCTACTGCCATTATTACTTTCGACATCTGTTTCTCCAATTTATTTGAAAAATACATCCCATGTTATTGATATCCTGTTGAGCGCCTCATTGACAGCAGCCGAAGGATTTGTAATTGATATCTCTTTATTTTTTTCAAGACAGCTCTTCTTTAGCGAATAGAGTAATTGTATTCCCGAAGTGTCACAATCTGTTATATTGCTCAAATCAATATCAATCCTGTCGGCATTGTTTATTAATTCCTGAAATTTAACATGTAATTCGGCGATGTTATATACTGTTAGAGATGATCCAATTTCCCTGTTTTTATTGTTCATATCTTTTTTTCTCCCCATGTTAAGAATCATAGTTTAAGGGTCAGAAGAGTTCTACATTATCGGCTATATAGTCAGCGTCATCCGCTTCGGTAGAACCAGTCTTTTCCCTTTGTGATTCTCGAGTGTCATATTGTAATGATTTATTTTTACCAAGAGCCTTTTCATGGATTCCCCTTTCAATTTCCATGGTATATCTGTTTCGTAGATACTCCAGTTCATCATTAGCAAGACCCTCTTCAGTTATGAAAGGTCTGATGCTTTTCATCATCTGGGCAATCATATCCTTTTGATATGTAAGCGAGCTTTCTATTTTATTGAAAAAATTAATATCAGACTCAAGTAGGGTAATTTTATTTTTAAGCTCTTTCGAGCGTTCAATTGATAGTTTTGATTTGGCAAGATAATCTGCATAAACATCGGCTATCATATCAATTCCTGATGAAGGTGTTGCTTCTATTGCGCTATTATCATTACCTGCTTCCTCCTGAATGGAAACGCCTGAAAAGTTTGATGAAAGATCCTCTATAGCCTTGAGGATCTCTACAACATCAAGTACAAACTCATTTGATTCAAGAGAAACCTCGGTAACATCCTCTGCAAGCACAGACAGGGTCTTACCATTGGAACCCAGCCGTTTGGACATTATAAGGGCATTTATTGCCTTAATATGCAGATTAGAGCTTATGTCATTCATCTGATTGAGCTGGCCTGCCATATGCTGGGCTGTTTCAGCAGACTGTTTCAGATTCGAATCAATCATCTCTGCTATTTCTTTGCCTTGCGACATAATTTTATCGAGATTATTAAGACCGGTAGTAAGTTTTTGAAAAGGATTAATATCAGAGCCAGAATGTTCGGTGTTTTGGCATAGATCAATCATTTCATTAACCAGGCCTTGTATAACATTATTTATTTCAATGAAGGATTGTCGAATCTTCTTATATGAACTATTTATCTCTTTGATTACCTGGGTTATTTGTTCGGTCTGCAATGTGAACAAAGTGTAGGCTTTTACAAGGTTGTTACTCTGATTTTCAGAAAATGCTGTTTCGTTATTTTTATCTGCCTTTAAAAGTGGCCCGATTTCTCCAAGGGATTGAATTACGTGTTCTATCTGTTGACGGGTAATATCATGAAACTGAATGGCGACGACAATCTCACCAACGAGAGAATATAATTTTTTTGAACGTGTTTCTGCATTCCTCATGGCATTGAGGGATATTGTTACCAGATTCTCAATTTCACTAATATTTTCTTCAACTGAATGATGCGCATGGTCTGCAAGGGTGTTTATGCGATCTTTTTTTTCTGTATAACTATTTGAATCCGAAATTTGTTTAGATTTTTCATTTTCGGCCTCTTCCCTTATTTTTACAGAGATAGCATTAACCCTGTCAGCAAGCTCTCTTATCTCCTGGACAAAAAAGCTGAACATCTCCTCAGATTCTCTGTTTCTGCTGGTTTCAATGGCAATATGAAGGGCAACAATGTTCAGTTTTTTAGCGATATTTTTGATTACCGGGATCATATCATTAAGGCGTTTCAGATTTGTTGAATATGTTTCAACCTTTGGCAGTATACTAATCACATCCTCCCGGCAGGTGTTCAGCCTGGATAAAGATACTCTTGTAAATGATCCGATATTACCAAGTATATTTTCTTTGGATGACCCATCTAGCAGCATTGCTATTTCTCGGGTAAGCTCTGTAAGTCCTTTTGCGTCTGAGTATAATTTCTGGAGATTCTCACCCAGCTTTATAAATGTGGGCTCATTTTCGACAGATATCTCCTCAAGAAGCGCTATTATATTTTGGGTGTTAACTAGAGTGTTGAAGCTGTCGAAAAAGTACTAAAGGTATTGAAAAATTATTGAATGAACCGCTGGATATGATAAAGTGCAATCATCCTTCAACGATCTTTCCAGCGGAGCGATAGATGGCACGATACAAAGAGA
>JAAZBV010000042.1 GCA_012513605.1 Desulfatiglans sp.
ATTTATCCTGTCATTTCAATAGATTTTAGCTTGACGCCAATGCGCGAAGGCGGGAATCCATTTGAAAATTAAAACCCAAAACGAATGGATGCCCCGATATATCGGGAAATGACAGGATTATTATATTTTTGGACTGTATCCTATCTTAATCCACTTTTCAATCACTGGATTTATTTATTCAGAGGATGTTTAACTCTTATGTTTGGTGAGCGGGATAACAAAAAGCACAGTCCCCCTGCCTTTTGGGCAGGGGGACTGTGAAAAATAGCAGGCTGAGATATGTTTGGGATTAATTAGTGTCCATCCAGAAAGAGCCAAATCCTGTATGGGGCTTTCAGCTGTCAGCGATCAGCTGTCAGCTAACTCTTTGGTTTAAAAGTCTTTTGCTGAAGGCTGAATGCTGATGGCTGACCGCTAGAATTAAAAAACGACAGTTTCCGGATGGACACTAATTATCTCCTACACTATCCAATTTTTTCAACACATAGAAAGAAGGTTTCATGCCCCTGTATTGATAATCACCTGATTTCCATTCATAAAACATAAAGGTTTCCCCATCTATCTCTCTGATTTCACATCTGCTTGCAGTTTTATTAAATCTGTTTAGAACTAAGCCTTTGGTCCAAGTAATCAAAGGGTTTGAAACCTTTTCCGAATCCATTGACAGGGTCAAAGCACCGCCTGTATCAAAACTTATTTCAGTCAGAAAAAAATCTCCTGGCCAGTTTCTCTTATAGGGAATAAAATCCTCTATGTTATTCACACAATCTACACTCTGCCAGATGCCTATCATCTGTTCATCATCCTCAAATGGAAGATCAACATCATCCTCTAATATTCTTTTGGGTTTAAAATTAGAATAGTCATTACTGTCTGACTTCTTTAGCACATAAAACCATGGTTCCTTATGCCTGAAAGAATAATCTCCATTCTTCCATTCAAAAAACATATAGGTGGCTCCATCAATATCTTTTATTTCATAGCGGCTCGCTGTCTTACTCTGTTTGTTAATAATTAGCCCGTTAGTCCAGGATGTTGTTGTATAAGCCAGGATTGCATTATCAAATGCACCAAGCATTTTACCACCCTTAATAAAAACCAGCGCATTTAGATATAAATCACCCCTCCAGCTCTTCTGCCCTGGAATAAAAGCTTTTCAGCAACCTCCTTTGGTATCTCCTTTTTCAAAATTATACCTCCTTATTTGGATTTTAAATGATATACACTTTAAATTTTAAAAAGGTTCGAAAAAATCTTTTTCACAAAAAACATACCTTGTGAACAGTTTGACAGTTTATGAGCATTAGTCTATTTAAGATGTTAATATCGGTTTTAAAAACAGGGTGTTTTAGCCAGGGCACTGTAATCATATACCTTGAAATTGTAAACACCCTTATTGGTAAAGGGAATGGCAGAGATCCTCATTGGAACATCAGGCTACTATTATGATGACTGGAAAGGCGTATTCTACCCGGAGAGCCTTCCCCAAAAAGAATTCCTCGCCTTTTATGCGCAAAACTTCAATATCATTGAACTGAATTTCACATACTACAAACAGCCAGAGGCACAGCAGATCAGTAGAATGATGGGAACATCAGGCAACCTCCTGTTTATAGTCAAGGCTTACAAGGGGATAACACACGAGATTACCGCTGGCTCCATTAAAAATATCCTGCCCAGATTTCTTGGTGGCATCTCACCCCTTTATGAAAAAGGGCGGCTTGAAACGATCCTGATCCAGTTTCCTTTGAGTTTCCACTATACTGAAAAGAACAGGGTCTACCTGAGGGAACTGCTAGAGGCAATCTCTCCCTTCCCGGCCTGTGTTGAGTTCAGGAACAAAGATTGGCTAAAGGAATCTGTTTATGAAGGGCTAAAGAGACTATCAGCAGGATTTGTCTGCGTTGATGAACCTGACCTGCCTGGGCTCATACCCCCTGTTGCCATTGTCACATCAAAGGCTGGCTATATAAGATTTCATGGCCGTAATAAAAAGAACTGGTATGGCACAGACTCAACATCGAGGTATGACTACCTGTACAGTGAAGAGGAGCTTAATGGATGGATGGCTGCGATCACAAAGATCGCAAAGGAAACTGAAAAACTCTATATATTTTTTAACAATCATGCTAAATCACAGGCAGTAACAAACGCAAGGATGCTGATAAATCTGCTCAAATGAAAGGCATTTTTTATGAAATACAGACTGCTTATATCCACCCTGATTTGCCTGGCAATTGCCGGCTGTGCTCCAAAACGGCCGCCAATCAAGGTAGGTATACCCGTACCTTCAAAAGATATTCCTGAAAAAAAGGAATCCTATTATATTATAAATGGTGAACGTTATTACCCTATCCCAAGTGCCACAGGATTTGTTCAAACAGGAATAGCCTCATGGTACGGTGATGATTTCCATGGAAAGAGGACTGCAAACGGCGAGGTCTATGATATGCACAAAAAAAATGCGGCCCACACGATACTACCCTTTAATACCTATGTAAAAGTCACCAATCTGAACAACAAAAAGTACACCATTGTGAGGATCAATGATCGCGGGCCATTTGCAAAGGGAAGGATAATCGATCTCTCATACGCCGCTGCTAAGGAGATTGATATGGTAGGCCCTGGCACAACTCAGGTAGAGGTTGTTGCACTGAACAGGGATCAGATAGACCCAGGTATACACGAAGGCATATTTACTGTACAGGTAGGTTCATTCGCTGAACAGGCAAATGCAAAAAGGTTGGCTGATAAACTTTTGGTGTTGTATGAATACGTTAATATAACCGAATATATTGATGCAAATAACAAAAGATTTTTCAGGATTCACGTATCCAAAACCCATACCCTTGATAACGCAATGGAGGCTAGAAAGAAACTTGAAGAGCTGGGGTTTACCGAGGCATTCATTGTGAGGCTGTAAATCAGGGATTAATACTGTCTCTTAACAAGCCTGATGTCTTGAATACAACCACCCTCCTTGGTGCAAGCATAAGATCCTCTGAGGTCTGGGGGTTGCGGCCCCTTCTCTGTGACTTGTTCTTTACAGATAGCTTACCGAACCCGCTTATAAGGACATCCTCTCCGCCGACCAGAGATGTTTTAATCATTTCAAATACCCTTTCCACTACAGAGCGCGATTTTGTCTTACTTAAACCGACATTATCATATATGTCACAGATTATTTGTTCTTTTGTTAAGGCCATAACTTACCCTCCAGAGCTCATAAATCAAAAAATGATTACATACCTTTATTAAAACCAAATTTCCGTTTCAGCTTTTCATTTACAATCGGAGGAACAAGCCCCTTGATATCCCCGCCACACCGGGCTGCCTCCTTTATGATGGTTGAGCTTATATAAAACCACTTGTAGTCTGTCATGAGAAAGACAGACTGAATATCCCTGTTCAGCTTCCTGTTCATCAGGGCCATCTGGAATTCATATTCAAAATCAGACAAGGCCCTTAAGCCCCTCACCACGATATTTGCGTTTTTTTTAACAGCATAATCTACCAGAAGCCCGTTAAATGAATCAATCTCAATATTTGCTTCATCCCTGAAGATCTCTTTAAGCATGGAGATCCTCTCCTCAAGGGTAAAAAGCGGGGTTTTATTCGGGTTGACCAGGATTGCAACAACAAGTTTGTCAAATATCTTGAGTGCCCTTTTAATTATGCTTATATGTCCGTTTGTAAGGGGATCAAATGTTCCAGGATAGATTGCAAGTTTCTCATTCATTATATTTGCCTTTCATATATATCTATTTTTGTTTCACCATATATCCTGGTTTTATTCAGAATAAATTTCCCTGCATTCAGGGGCAGGACCTCATCTCTTTTTGACTCTGTAACAATTATGCCATTGTCAGACATTATCCCCATTTTGGTGATTGTTTCCAGCACACAGGGAATCAGCTCCCTGCCATAGGGAGGGTCGATAAAGGCAAGATCAATTACACCCTTTTTCAGCTTCTCATGGGCAGGCATACTATTCTTAATATCCCCCTTTAAAACATATCCCCTGTCGCTGAGACCGCATAATTCAAGATTTTTCCTGATAAGCTCAACTGACCTCATTGAGTTATCAAAGAACAAGGCCCATTCAGCCCCCCTGCTCAAGGCCTCTATGCCCATGATCCCTGTCCCGGCAAAGATATCCATTACATGAAAGCCGGTGGTATCATTACCTATGATATTAAAAACCGCCTGCCTCACCTTGCTTGATGTGGGGCGTATATTCATGCCGCTCAAACTGCCAAGCACCCGCCCGTTTAGCTCTCCCCCTGTTATTCTCATCAGGTTTTATCCGGCATATACAGTTAATTCAGATATCCAAGGGGTATTAAATCTTGTTTTTCTATTATGGTCTTTATTCATTATGCATGATTACAGCTAAAGATTATTCAAAATAATTTTATGATAAAGATTTCATAATATTTTTTTATTATATTTGTCAACGGGTTATGACTGCTGCAAAATAAAGCAACAACAGGGTTAAAATAATTTTCGTTTTTACTCAGCTTCTAAAAGGCATCAGCCCGGGGGCCTGATATCAGGGGCAGCAATATAGTCAGGAACCACGTCAGTAAGGTTATCAAAATCATTATTCCTGAAACGTTTAAGGGCAAGTATGCCAACAGAAGATGCCCTCAGGTTCCAGTGATTCTCTCCTGCAAGAATAATCATACTGTTGCTGGATTCCATAACCCGTACCTTCTGCTTTATATAATCATTACCCACTACCACGGTCGGTTCGTTGAACATTGTGCCTATCTCAGATATCCCCTTACCCTTTATATCTGACTCTCTTACTAGATCATCGCCAACCTTTTTGTACATGGCATAAAAGACCTCTTCCCTCCTGGATGCAATCATGGCGCATACGGGCATCCCGGTGAATGAAAGAGGTGATGCAATAGCATCAAGGCTTGAGACAGCTATAAGAGGTATACCTCTGCTGTAGGCTATACCCTTTGCAGCGGAAAGCCCTACTCTTAAGCCAGTAAAACTCCCCGGCCCCTTTGCAGCGGCTACAGCCTTAATGTTTGATGGATCAAATCCTGTTGATGAAAAAAGCATATCTATTGCCGGTATAAAGCCGGTAAAGGTGTTGCCCTTAGGTATCACCATGTATTCGGCTGCAATAATGCCATCGGGTTTTATAAGTGCAATACTGTACTGTGCTGTAGAGCTGTTTATAGCTAATATCATTTTTTATTTAGTAAAGAGACGAAGGATGTCATTATAAAAAACCACGGCCATAAGAAGCAGCAGTATAGAAAGCCCTATCTTCTGGGCGAACTCACGCTTGTTCATACTCAAAGGCCTTCCTAAAACAAGCTCTACAAGGAGAAAAAGGATTACCCCTCCATCAAGGATTGGGATTGGCAAGAGGTTCAAAACACCCAGGCTTATACTGATAATAGCCATAAATTCTAACACATAATCAATACCTTTCTGAACAACTATCCCGGCCACCTGTCCTATCATTATGGGACCACCAACATTCTTTATTGAGACTTCACCCTGAGGCAGCTTCACAACAACAAGACATGTGTCAGTGATTGTTTTGCCAGTATGGGAAACAGCAGTAATAAATGATTCCATAAGACTTAAATCGTTATATACAATCTTTCCTGCATTGATTACACCAATCAGGACAGTCTTTATATCCTCTCCGGCCTCATTAGTAAAAACAGATTCTTCAGGAATTACAGTCAAGGAAAGGAGCTCATTTCCCCTCGCCACCTCAATATTTACAGGGGTATTAGCCCTGTTTTCTATAATTTTTCTTAAATCTGCCCACTCTTTTAGCTCTTTGCCATCCACTGCTTTAACGATATCGCCTTTGAGCAGACCAGCCTTTTCCGCAGGTGAATCCTCTTTTACAATCCCTATTTCAGGGGTAAAAACAGGTTCCGGGGTAAGCTGAGGTGCACCGAAGATCGCATATAACCCGAAGAACAGGACAAATGCGAGCACCAGATTAAAAACAGGGCCTGCGGCTACTATGGCTAATCTTTTTAGCGGATGCTGTTTATTAAAGGCCCTCATGATATCCTTTGTATTAACAGGAGGGGCATCCTCTCCAAGGTCGTCCTCCCCCAGCATCTTTACAAAACCACCCAGTGGTAGATACCTGATTGAGTACTCTGTTTCTCCATACTCCTTTGAAACAATTTTAGGTCCAAAGCCCAGGGCAAATTTGAGAACCTTTACATTGAAAAATTTAGCAGCGAGAAAATGGCCCAGTTCATGGAAAAATATCATTATCCCAAGCACAATTATGGTAGGGATTATATTAATATAAAATATCTGTCCTAAATTTTGCATAAAACTTATTATTGTATCCATATTTTGCTCACGTTGTTAACTGTCTTAATAGCATTATAGAGAATTACACCCATAAATAAAGGAATAAAAAATTATTTTCCAAGTTTGTTTATCATATCCAGCGCCTGTGCCCTTGCCCACCTGTCTGCCTCCAGTACAGCCTCAATAGTATTGACCGGCATTGTGCAGTGTGCATACATTGTCATCTCGATCACTTTTGGTATATCTAGGAACGATATCTCATCCTTCAGAAACGATGCGACCGCAATCTCATTGGCCCCGTTCATAACAGCGGGCATGCTCCCACCCTCTTTAAGTGCATCCACAGCAAGCCTGAGGCACCTGAATTTTACAGGGTCAGGCGCATAAAAATGGAGACTTTTTATGGCCTCAAGCCTTAAATAAGGAAGGTCGGTTTTTAGGTGCTCAGGGTATGAAAGGGCATAGGAGATAGGGGTCATCATGTCAGGGATACCCATCTGGGCAATAACTGACCCGTCATTATATTCCACCATGGAGTGGATAATACTTTCAGGGTGTACAATCACATCAATCTGATCCAGCTCAAGGCCGAAAAGCCATTTTGCCTCGATTATCTCAAGCCCCTTGTTCATTAGCGTAGCCGAATCTATGGTAATCTTTTTACCCATCTCCCAGTTCGGGTGCTTAAGGGCCATTGCAGGCGTGATATTTTCAAGTTGACTCAATGTAAAATCCCTGAATGGGCCGCCTGATGCGGTAAGGATAACGCGTCTCAGGTCATCCAGGTTATGGCCCTGCATACACTGGAATACAGCGCTGTGTTCACTGTCAACAGGCAGGATTGATACGCCCTTTTGTTCACAAAGACTCATGATTATTGCGCCTGCCATTACCATTGTCTCTTTGTTGGCAAGGGCAATATCCTTTCCTTTTAAGATTGCATCATATGTGGGTAAAAGCCCTGCGGCACCGCTCATGGCAGAAACCACAATATCAGCCTCATCCAAGACAGCTATTCTTTTAAACCCCTCTTTGCCCCAGTATATCTCTGTTTTTATATCATGAGACAAACGACCCTTTAAAACCTGTGCCTGAGCCTCCTGTGAAACCGCCACAGCAACAGGCATGAACTCCTCTATCTGCTGCCCGATAAGATCAATATTATTCCCTGCAGAAAGGCCCACTACCCTGTATTTGTCAGGATTAGATCTTACCACCTTTATGGTGCTTGTGCCTATTGATCCGGTAGAACCTAGTATTGAGATATTCTTCATTATTGACCGATACGTTCCCTGAAATATTCTATGGTCTTTTTAAGACCCTCTTCCACCATCATATGCGGCTCCCACCCAAGTTTTGCCTTTGCCAGACTAATATCGGGCTGCCGCCTTTTCGGGTCATCCATTGGAAGTGGCCTGTATTCCACCTTTGAACCTGATCCGGTAAGCCTGATAACCATTTCAGCAAGTTCCCTCATATTGTATTCATTCGGATTACCCAGGTTTACAGGGCCTGTAAAGCCTTTAACGCTGTTCATCATCCTGATCATTCCATCTATCAA
>JAAZBV010000043.1 GCA_012513605.1 Desulfatiglans sp.
ATTTATATAAATTACTACTACTGTTCACATGGTCTAAGGCTAGAGGTATGACTAAAATAACAATTAACACTAATTTGGCTTGACAAGTGGTCCCATAGAAGAGACAAGGCATGCCTTGTCTCTACATATTATCGATATTCTTATCAGGAACAGTTATTACATACAGGAATATTTTCTTTTCAACTCTATTCCAAAAGAATCATAAGCCAGGGCATGCCTTTTGGCTTTTGCCTTGCACGGCTCGTATGCTTTGCATCATGCATGAACATGGGTCAGGCTGAATTTGCCGGGCCGTATGACAGGGTATTAATCGCATAGAGTTTTCTATCCCCTGCCCCAAAGTATAATACCCCTTCGGAATCTATAACCGCAGAGGAAAAGTCATATTCATCTGAGAGATGGTAATTCCATTTTAAGCTACTGTCAGGGTTGATTGCATTGAAAATACCGCCTGTTCCCAGATATATTGTGCCGTCAGAACCAATGGCAGGCGAGGCATAAAGATTGCCTCCGGTAATTAAGGCCCATTTCTGTGTGCCGTCAGGGTTTATTGCGTAAAATTTACTTCCAACGCTTATATATATTGCGCTGTCAGGGCCAATGACTGGAGAGGATTCCACCCAGCCTCCTGCATTAAATGTCCATTTTTGTGTGCCATCGGGATTTAGTGCATAGAGATTTTGGTCTCTTGAACCCACGTATATTATACCGTCACTTCCGATAGCAGGGGATGCTGACAAATAATTGCCGGTATTAAAAATCCATTTCTGTGTGCCGTCAGGATTGACTGCATAAAGTTTTCCATCTGTTGAACCAACATATATGGTGCTGTCAGAACCTATGGCCGGGGAGGATTGAATGTATTCTCCTGTAGTGAACGCCCATTTCTTACTACCGTCAGGATTTACTGCATAAAGATTATGATCATTTGATCCCACATAGATGATGCCGTCAGCTCCTATGGCAGGAGAAGAACCCACATCATCATTGGTAATAAAAATCCATTTCTGACTGCCGTCAGGATTTATTGCATAGAGGTTATTATCCTTTGATCCCACATAGATAATGCCGTCACGACCTATAGCTGGAGAAGATTGAATATCGTCTCCAGCAGTAAAAGACCATTTTTGTGTGCCATCTGAGTTTATTGCATAGAGCCTGTTATCATTAGAACCTACATAAATGGTACCATCAGAACCGATGGCCGGTGAAGATTCTATCATATCTTCTGTTAAAAATACCCATTTCTGTGTGCCATCAGGGTTATATTCATAAGCACCCATATCCACTGTGGCTGTACGATCAATGTTGCCGTCAATAATGCGGTCATTTCCATCATAATCATTCGCGGGTATTGAAGATGCAGAATTGTCACCAGCATCGATACAGGGCGAGTCCTTTTGCAGGTGAAAATCCCCATCATCGATTTCAACAAAAAGGGGATCTGCATCGATATTGCCGGCGCCCGGGTACCCTCCCTTGATGTTCGAGTAGGTGACAACCATGGATGACGGGGTAATCTCTGGCAATGAATTTTCCCCCAGGATACAGTTGACCGCAGCAGGTGAAGATGAGTAATTGCTTATCCCTCCATCGCTTGCAGCATTGTTTGCCCATATGGTACAGTTTGTAACAACCGGGTTGCCCCCAAAATCATTCCGTATGCCTCCACCGCTGTTGCCAGCCAAGTTTTCAATTAATATGCAATTTGTAACAGACGGTGAGGAACCGTTATTGAATATTCCGCCACCGTGTGTGGATGCACTATTTCCGCCAAAAATACAGTTAATCAGCGAAGGCGCAGATCCGCTGTAATTAGCCATCCCTCCGCCATGTAAAGAAGAGGAGTTTCCTGAGAATATACAGTTGGTAACAACCGGCGAGGAGTTGCTGTTGTATATTCCGCCACCATTGCCGGTATTCTCTATAAAGGAGCAGTTGGTCAAAACAGGTGAGGAGTTTGTGTTGTTCATTCCTCCGCCATATGAATCAGAGGAGTTACCTGAGAAGGTGCAGTTGGTAATGACCGGCGATGAATTACTGTTGAAAATTCCACCACCATAGACTGCCGAGTTCATGGTAAAAACGCAGTTGGTCACATTCGGTGATGCTTCATTAATGAACATCCCGCCTCCAAATTCTTCCGATCCGTTAGTGATGGTAAATCCTTCAAGCCTTGCCGATGAATTAACACCATCGGCGATTACCACACTGCCTGAACCACCGCCGTTTATGGTGGTCACATCCGGCCCTGCACCATGAATGATCACGCCCGACTTCATGGTAATTTTCTCAGTGTATGTGCCTGCTGCTACTTCAACAGTATCTCCTTCACCGGCCGCATCAATGGCAGCCTGAATAGTTGAATATGCCTCGGATGGGACGTTAAGGGTGGCGGCAATACTTTTATTTCCGGTTATTGAAAAAAACATTAACATCATGATAAGCAGGTTTATCTTTTTCATCGTCAAATCCCTTTCTTTTTTGAAAGCATTTATCAATTAATAATACTTACAAACATGAAACTCTTTTAACCAGATATAGTATTAAATTTTTAAAGAACGATGCTCAGCCTGAGAGTGTGAGGAGGAATACAAGAAAAAGAAAAGGAAGAAATAGCTCAGAAGAGTAGGAAACTTATAGCATATCCCAGAAAAAATCCAATAGATATTTGCAGTTAAAAAAATGCCCTGCTTTGTTGCGGGGCATTGTATTATTAGTGATGATTTGAGACTTGATATTTCAGGTGGATTTCAGGCTTTGTAAAATCAATTGCTCTTTAAAGCAGCAAGCAGCTTATCTGTATCCCTGGGCGCTGATAACTGCTTTAATAATTTTGCAGCCATATCAAGGGCGGCCTTTTTTTCTTCCTTTGTTAAACCCTCTTTATCTGCTTCCTTCACAAGTGCCTCAGCCTCTTTGTGCCCGTTTTCCTTTGCAACCACAAGCCATACATACCCCAGATGCTTATCAACAGCAGTGCCTGTGCCCAGGTAATAGAGCACTGCAAGATCAAACTGTGCAACAGAGAGATTATTTTCTGCTGCCTTTTTCATCCACTCAAAACCCTCTTTTGTATCCCGGTTTACACCGTGCCCGCTGATGTATTTACGTGCAGTGTTATACTGGCTCCAGCCATCACCATGCTCAGCACTTGCCTTGAACAGGTCAAAGGCAATTTGATCATCCTGCTTTACCATCTTACCTTCGCTGTAGAGCTCAGCCATAAATCTCTGTGCAAGGGCATTTCCGGTTTTTGCGAATGCCTCAAGGCTCTGGAACATCCTTTTTGCGCCTTCTCTATTTTCCCCCGCATCAAGGATCTGCTTCTTTATAACACAGCATACATCGCGGCTCAGCGTATCACCCCTGTTACCTGATATAAGAAAATAGTGGAATGCCATGCTTGTATCATAGGGAAATTCTGCGGGTATAAGTATTCCTCCATACTCTATCTCTGTCTTTACCTCTTCAAAGATACTCCCGCCCTTTATATAGATGGTACCTAAAAGGAAAGAGGCATTAACGTTTCCACTCTTTGCGGACTTTTCAAGCAGCCGGATGCATTTTGTAAAATCCCTTTCCACCTCCTGCCCCTGACCAAACAGCATGCCCGCCTGAAACTGATCTTCAGCCGTGCCGTTCATTGCAGTGCGGAAGAGTTCATCATTACTGATGTTCAGGAGCTTGATTTCAGGACTGTACATATTAGTCATCAAGCTGTCAGTCTCATTTTTCAGTTTGAATTGAGATGAGTTTTTTACCTGGCCTGCGTGTGCCTGGCTGCATAGGAATATTATTGCCGCTGTAATAGTAAGTACAGTACGAAAACAAGCCCCCATTATTAAAAATCCCCCTTTTAAATCTTCCTAATCTCTGAAATTAGTTTTTTCTTCTTACCACAGGTTTGGAAAAGATGTATGCAAAAATTAAACCTGAAAATTAAAAAAAATTATAGTTAATAATATCAGTATGTTGTTAAGATGTGATGTCATGAAATAGGAAAAATATGAAATTATTTCCATAGTTATTGTGTAAACGATTACTTTACGAAGGAAAGGGATTACATATAATTATTATATTCTTTGGTTCAACGCTAAATTCATTACAATAAAAAGCGGATTGCCAGGCTTGAAGTAGCACCTATAATAACACCGGCAATTATCTCTGCTGGCCTGTGGCCGACAAGGTCTTTTAATACTGGGTCTCCCTGTATCTCTTCGGCAAAGTCAGGGAATCTTTTCTGGAAGGTATTATATATGGCATACATCCTGCCCCTGTCATAGATAACTATAAGGCTCATGACCGCTGCAAGCCCGAAGATTGTGCTCTCAATACCTGAGGTGTGTAATATTGTCACTGCTACCGATGTTATTACCGAGCTGTGAACGCTGGGCATTCCCCCTGCCCAGATGATCCTCCATATTACACGTGACCTGTCTTCTCCCCCATATTTTATGAATCCGGTTAATACCTTTATTGCCTGTGCCATAATCCATGCTGCAAGGGTTGCTAATAATATGGTGTTCATATTGTCTCCCTAGAAAAAATTGTATTGATCATTATCAGGATCAAAGTCCTTTTCATTAAGCCCGACATTAAACTTAAGATTATGAAAGGTATATTCCTCATACAGTTTATCTGACCAGTCATACACCGTTACCTTTTTTTCACCCGCCTTTTTCCTTAGTATCACCATGCCGCCAAACCTGACATACTCCTCTTTTCTGCATGCAGAGATAAGGGCTCCATTATGGTATGTCTTGTTAGGGCATCCATCGCACAGATCCTGTCTGCCGTCCTCAAGGATATCCTGTGGCTGTAGTATTAAAAGGCTCTGTACATATACCTTCTTGAACAGGTTTAAAGGATTCTTCAGACATCTGCTAATGTATGAAAGGAAGCTCTTCCTGATACCCCTGTCCATGATCCCAAGGGGAAACATCAACTTACCCATGCCGTACATAGAGGGTTTTAGAAATGAGAGATACCGTCCCTTTAGAAAATGGTAACCATTCTGCATGAGCTCCATTGCACATGGTCCCATGAATCCATAAACCTTATCCTTTGTGCCTACGACGTTTGAAAAGAGCCATTTTGGCGCATCAGGTACCTCTGTGCCACCCAGGAATGCATTGGCTGTGAAGTCGGGCATAACCCTTTTCACCTGCCTGATGAGGTCAGATGACGTAAGGTCTCTGTGTGTTTTGGTTGCATACTCCCTTGTGGAAAAGGCTGTCTCCTCATACTTTATCCTTTTGTTATTTACATAAAGATCCCACCCATTTTCTTTTCCGAGCACCCTCACAGGGATAATCGTGTTTGTGCAGACCTTATCTATATTTTTCACTGTCCATTCAACTATGTCAGGCAGTTCATTAAGGGTCTCAGGAAGTATAGTCGTGTTAAAACCGCAGATCATGCCTCCTGCCTTATAGATCATATCCGCATACGCCTGCCGCAGGTTGTTCAGCGCCTTTTCAGGTTTGCCTTTCCATCCTGGTCTGTCCTGCCCCCTGTCTACATGGATAACAAATCCAAAGAGGCCGCTCTCCTTTAAAGAGATGACTTTTTCCTCATTCAGTCTGTTTCCATTTGTCATGAGCACAGGTTTTACGCGATAGGATTTTACCATCTTAACAATAGCATCAAGGTCAGGATGAAGGAGTGGCTCTCCTCCGGTGATAAATACTGTATCTGTCTTTCTTAATCCAAGGGTAGCGATCAGCTCCTGTTCTATCTGAAACAGGGTCTTGTTGCTTTCCGGGTCACTCTTCTGGTAGCAGTAACTGCAATTGAGGTCGCACCTTCTTGTGATTTCAAGCCATGTAAATGCATTGTCAGACATAGACCAGGGCATACGAAACAGGTTATGGGTGTTTACTTTCTCTACCTGTCTAATGCCCCCCTTATTCCGTGCTGCCAGGTTAAATAATTTTTCTGCCATATGAGCATCTCCTTTGATTAAATATAGACCCGATAATCCATTCAGATGGCATAATGTGTGCCACAGAGGATGATAATGTTAAACACAATGAAAACAATATGATAAGAAATGTGCTTTGATTTTTATCGTCTCAAAAGAATATAGATGTTGACAATAATTGTATAACGCATATACCTAATATGCATGGCAAATTATAAAAAATTAACACAGGAAGAGAGGGCATTTTTCAGGCTTGTATCCCGCGCAGCGCTTTCAAACCCGTTCAGTGATGAAAGGACCGAACTGGATATCAGGATTGCAGAATGCCAGCCGGATGCCCCTTTAACAGAGCGCCTTCTTTGCGTCTTTTCAAAAATGAAAGAGGGCATAGCTAGACTTGAAAAAGAGGGCAGGGCAGACATTGGCCTCTATAGCGGTGATGACAGGGTCATGATGCAGAGCGCCTTTCTCTTTGAGATATTCTTTATTTTTACAAAAAATTTTGATGATCTTATTGCCAGACAGTTAAAGGCAGGTGAATCAGCCTGTGTAGTTCCATTTGGTAAAGATGCCATTTCATTATTCATCAAAAGGGGTTTTAACCCTGACGATGCATGCAGGTTCTTTGCAATTCTTTATCAACTGAAAAGGGCATATTACTTTGTTGACAAGGCCCTTATAGGCCAGAGCCCATGCATGAGGGATTTAAGAAGGCATCTGTGGAACAATGTTTTTACATACGATATCCGCCTTTATGAACGTTATCTCATGAACCGGATGGAAGACTTTTCTACCATGATCCTCGGCGATACTGGCACAGGCAAAGGTACAGCCGCCGCAGCAATAGGCAGGTCGGGCTTCATACCCTATAACCCTGATAAGAATGTTTTTACAGACAGCTTTATGAACAGTTTTATATCTATCAATCTATCCCTCTATCCTGAAACGCTTATAGAGTCTGAGCTTTTTGGTCACAAGAAGGGGGCATTCACAGGGGCAATTAATCAGCATGAGGGTATATTCAGCAGATGCAGGCCACACTGTTCAATATTGCTGGATGAGATAGGTGATGTGTCACTTCCTATCCAGCTTAAACTCCTGCAGATACTTCAGGAGCGTACATTCAGCCCGGTAGGTAGTCATGATATCTTAAGGTTTAATGGGAGGGTGATTGCTGCAACCAATAAATCCCTTAAGGATTTAAGGGGTAGTAGCCTGTTCAGGAGCGATTTTTATTACAGGCTCTGCTCTGACTGTATCGTTGTGCCTTCTCTTTCTGAACGTATCCAGGAGGATCCGGATGAATTAAGGCTGATCCTTGAAAATATTGTTAGCCGGCTTACAGGCGAGAAATCAGATGAGCTTGTTTCCCTTATACTGGAATCCCTTGAAAAGAGTCCTGGCAGGGGTTATTCATGGCCGGGTAATGTTCGCGAACTTGAACAGGCTACGCGCAGGATACTTCTCACAAGGGAATACAGGGGTGAAAAGGTTTCACCTTCGGGTGGCATAAAGGAGATGCTGAAAAATGGGATAGAAACCCAGAGCATAGATTCTCAGACACTGATAAGCGGGTATTGTGCACTCCTGTATGAAAGGTATGGAACCTATGAAGAGGTGGCCCGAAGGATGAATCTCGACCGCAGGACAGTAAGAAGATATATTGAGTTATATCAAGGTTGACAAAGAAAAGAGGTTGATATACAGAATAAAACACTTTTCGTCCGGTTTTCTAAAAATATGATAAAAAGATGGCAATAAAAGATCAAAAACCCGACTGTTATAGGTGTCAATCAGATTGTTCATCTTAATAGGTACAATCTGTTTAATCCAGTTCTTAATGAAACAGGTATCATATCTTTGCGAGGGAGGGAATTGAATGTCAACAGCGTTAATAATTGCAATCGGTTATTATGTTATCCTGAGTGTCGGCACCAGCATCTATCTCAAGAAAAAGGTAAAATCAGGCAGTGATTTTGTAACAGGAGGCGGGCATACACTTGCCTGGCCGCTGATTACAGCCGGTTTTGTCCTGGCTCCCCTTGGAAGCGGCCATACCCTTTCACTATGGGAGGCATCAGCAGGTTTCGGTGCATCTGTTTTATGGTGGGGAATCATAGGCGGCGGTCTGTTTGTGCCCCTGTTTCTGTTATGGTTTGGGCCCTGGTTCAGAAGGCTTCATGTCCAGACATTTCCTGAAGGGATGGGAAAGATATTTGGAGATGGTATAGGCTGGCTTATTTCAGCGGTATTTCCTGCACAGCTCATTGGTATCTGTATAGCTGAAATACTGGCCACTGCAACCGCATTTTATGCCCTCAGCGGCGAGGCCATTCCATTCAAACCTTACTGCGTACTTCTCGCGGTTGGCCTTACAATTCTTTATATTATAGTAGCAGGCCTCCAGCAGGTAGCATGGATGAATTTTGTTAATGCGATTATGCTTATAGCTGGTTCATTTGCTGCTGTGTTTGCAACCGGAAGGTGGCTTAACAACGGTCATGGAGGATGGCAATCGGTAGCTGATTTCTATACAAATGCAAATTTACCTTTTCATTTGGGTATTCTTAATTTTTCACCGGATGTTATGTATGCGCTCCTTATCCCGTGCCTGTTTCTTCTCGTGTTCATGTGCAGTGCATCTCAGGCACAGTACCAGCCTCTTTTACTTGCAAGGTCTGAATCGGATATCCGCAAAGGTGTTTTTTATGCATCCTTTATAAACAGTCTTGTGACATATCCATGGGTAATTCTGGCACTGGTTGGTATGTCCATTACGGGAATAGCCGCAGCAGGCGCCAAGCTTGCAGTACCGAAAATAGCATTGATGGCGCTTCCACAGTGGATGGTAGGCATATTGATGATTGCTCTTCTGGCTGCAACCCTTTCAACCAGTTCCCAGCTTATACTGGCTTCATCTCATATGATTGTTCATGACATTTTCAAGCGGGCGGTAAACCCAAAAATGAGTGACAGGACATTCCTGATACTTACAAGGGTCATGATTTTTGTATGCGCCTTTATCGTGATTATTCCGGCACTTAAGCTCCAACTTGTGCTTTCCATATTCTTCTGGACATTTTCTTTTGGAATACCTGTATTTGGGGTTTACCTGATAGGTATGGTATGGAAGGTCAACAGATTTGCAGCATGGGTGACCATGCTGGCTGGTTACGGTGCAAATTTTCTGTGGACATTTGCTCCGCCCACATGGCTGCCTGACTATATGAGCCTGAATGTATACCCAACCACATTTGCAACAGTTTTTTTTGGTGTTTTCCTGAATCTTATTTTGCCTGGAAAACCGGGTTATTTGCGGCAGCTTAAAATGGCAGAGCAGAAGTAGCGTAAAAATTTAACAAAATATATCTATAAAAGGAGAAAACAATATGGCATGGCCTTGGAAAATACTTTTAATACAATTTTTTATAACAATGGGAATGGCTGTGGTATTTTATATTATCTGGAGACTCGCTCACCCCGGAAAAAAGTGGTAGGTCTTTATTTTAAAGAGAGGAGGTTATTATGCCTTTATTAGATGCTGCTATAGCTTATTATCTGTGTAGTATCATGTTTATCCTTGGCCTGATTATTATTTTTGGGGCAATCAAACAGAAGTTTTGGAAAAATAAAAAATAGTTATCAATGATTAACAGATTTTAATTACTTAACGGGGCATGGAATCATAATCTATTGCCCTTTTTTATCTCTGCAACAGATGGATAATGTACTTATAGCAATAGGATTGACCCTGTTTGCGGGCATGGCGACCGGCATCGGGAGTGTGCTGGCCTTTTTTGCCAAAAAGGATAATCACCGCTTCCTATCTCTTGCCACAGGCTTTTCAGCTGGTGTAATGCTCTATGTCTCATTTGTGGAAATTTTTTTCAAGGGCCTTGAAACCCTTGTAGAGCAGTATGGCGAGAGGTTGGGTAACTGGATAAATGCAGCCTCCTTTTTTGGAGGGATACTCTTGATAGGTGTTATTGACAGGCTTATTCCTGCTGCAGAAAACCCTCATGAGATACATTCAGACAGTGAGAAGGCATTAATGAAGAACCCTCTGGCCCCACCACCCTTTACAGAGGATGGTTTGAAAAAGAGAGATCAGGGTACTCATGATCACAGCCCCGGCCATAACAGGCTGATGCGTATGGGCCTTTTTACCGCCCTTGCCATTGGTATCCACAATTTCCCTGAGGGGCTTGCCACATTCTTAGCCGCCCTTGATGACCCGTCGCTGGGCATTGCAATAGCTGTTGCCATTGCTCTTCACAATATCCCTGAAGGCATAAGCGTTTCTGTCCCCATTTTTTATGCCACTGGCAACAGAAAAAAGGCATTCCTGTTTTCATTATTAAGCGGTCTTGCAGAACCTGTGGGCGCAGTTACCGCCTATATCATCCTGAGGTTTATAATTGGCTGGCAGACATCAATTGTTCCTCAGGGTTTTATGGCAGTCATGTTCGGAGGCGTTGCAGGAATCATGGTATATATAAGCCTTGATGAGCTTATCCCCACCAGCAGGGCATATGGCAAAGGGCATGACAGCATAATCGGTCTTATAACCGGAATGGCCGTTATGGCCTTAAGCCTGCTTATGTTTAAATAACAGATGGTGCCGAAGGTCGGAATCGAACCGACACGGGCGTAAAGCCCACTGGATTTTGAGTCCAAATCTAAAGGGATTTTATTGTATTAAAATGAAATGTTAAGGACGGATAAAAATAAATATATTTAAATAGTTACCTGTTATTTAGGATTAAAATGTAATGCGGTTATATCTTTTGAAATAGTAGGTTATTTTAGCGGATCTGTTGACCATATGATGACCAAATATGATTTTAAAGTCGCTCTGGAAGTGAATTTTCAGGGCGATTTTTTTTATAAAATTTCAATTTTTAATTTTTAAATATGCAATTTTAAAGCTTAAAAACCTCCAAAAATTAGAAAAAAATTAATATTTTTTAAAAAAATCATAACTTATTGATAATACATGCAAAAAGACGTTTTGATTGCGTTTCATAGGACTATATATAGTCCTATGATAAATTTGTAACTAATTGTAATTATTATAAAAACTTGACACTTCATTTAATTGGACTTAACATTTTTATAAATTAATCCTGATTTTGGAATTTTAAATCGGTGAACCCAAAAGTTAAGGTTTTGAATTATGTGGCTGGTTTTGATTTTAACGTTTGCGCCTGCTGGGGCTTGAGGGTGTGGAATAGCTCTTCACCCCAGATGCCTCTTCCACTCTTCAGCTTTGGCGGGCGCAAAAAAATCCGGGGTGAAGATGCATTTGTTTTCTGAAAAGGAATATGGCGAGGACCTGAATGGTAACCGGTTTTTTAAGATTGACAAGAAAATGATCATCGAAAAGCGATGGGCTCTTATGCCTTTGAGTGTAAAAAAAATATTTCCAGGGCTTTATTACCATATGAACGTACAGGGGCAGTCATGGCCGAGTGAAGGAACGCTAGGATCTATGTGTGGTGTATCAGCAAAGACCGTTAGACAGGGGCTGAGCTGGATGATTGAGAATCATGGTTTGAAATTTATCTGGAAAATGACAGCCATGAACAGAAAACACAAGGTATTTACACTTCCCACAATAAATGAGAATGCGAAAACTTTTTACTTTCATAAGGTTTTACTATCTGGCGGCAACTGGCGTCAATTAAAGCCAGCTCCTGCGGCGTTATACATGGTCTTGCGAACCTTCAGCCGCTGGGATGAAGAGGAAGCAATTTATGACACCTCTGACCCTTCCGAGATAGCAGAAGCATATGGATCTCGCACATTCGAATTTTGTGATATTGACGCATCCTTCTTATGTTCGTATGCCGGTATTGCTCGTCAGAATTTCTGGCCTGCGATAGCTGATTTACGTAAAAAATTTTTGGTAGATGAAGAGGTATTTGATGGAAAGCTGAAAGTATTCCTGATCCCAGACAAAAGGTTTAAATTTGATTTTCTTAACGGACAGGTTCAGGAGAGCTTTGGTTATGAAGCAAATAAACTGGAAAAAAACTATGTGTCTTAATTTTACCGGTTCGGCTGTCTTAGAATTACCGTTTCGTGTCTTAATTTGGGCGCTGTTTGTCGTAATTTTACCGCGGTTTGTCTTAGAATTACCGACAATATAGGTATTTATACAGGTTTTTATATAGGTTTTATAGGTATAGATATAGGTGTCCGTTTTAAAAAACGGACTTTCATATAATAAAAAAGGTTTTAAAAATATCATGGGAAAAAAACAAACTTTCATAAAAATTTACAGTATTTTTAAACATGAAATACATATCCTTCAGGATACAATCCTTTTCCTCAAAAGATTAATCATAATGCTTTATATCCCTGTTATTGTTAAATATTATACGCTTTTGTTAAAGATATGTGTTTTGAGTCTGAAAATGTATACAGTATATGATGCCGGGCGCATACATGTGTAAGGAGATAATATATGCAAAAACAACAACTTATGGCAGAAATAGGGAGACTGGCAAATGATCTTAGCCGCAGATTACGATCTTCAAAGAGTTTCCCTGAAGCAAAAAATATCTTGGCTTTATCGCGGTTACTGAATGAGTACAATGAAATGGTATCAACTGGAGAAGGCCCTGAGGATAAAAAACATACTCAGGAATATATAAGGCAGCACGGGCAGGGTTATGAGGTCGCAATGGGCCTTAACAAAAAATAAGGTTAACTATTTATTATTAATAATATTTTTAAATGGAGGAAACATAAAATGATTGCAGAAAAAAAACAAGAAGGGGGAATACCGCAGCTTTTAAACATCAAGCAGGTTGCGACTATTTTAAATGTGAATCCGAAGTCCTTATATAATCAACATAGCGCGGGAACTTTGAGAATAAAGGCCAAACGGATAGGCAACAAACGAGGCTTGATCAGATTCGATTTAAGAGACGTTCAATCTTACATTGATAGCTTGTAATGGCTTGTAGACGCGCTGGATTTATAATCCAGTTGATAACATCAAGACCCTTTACTGGCAATGGTCTTAAAGGCCTTGGTCATCACATAGTCAACAAGTTTACACTGGGACATTTACCTGACAGATTGGCCGATGCGCCGACTTGCAGGGTGTTCCGGGGTTATGAAATACCCGGGGCATATCCGGATCGGGGGAGACCTGGAAACCTCGCCCTCTTGCAAGGATGCCCCGGGCTCCTTCTTTTCCTCCCTGTCAGGCCATACAGGAAGGAAAGGCAGACCATATAGCAGGGGGTTTATGGATGCTGAAGGAAGGCGGTAGCACAATGATATCAGAACATACCCCCCCCTCCCAAAATCATAGACACCCGGGGGGGTGTTTTGCGACTGCGGTAAGTGACCACAAATTTGTTAGGTTTTTTACGCATATAAGGAAAAAAATCCCAAGGGGAATCAAACATACAAACAATATTATTTATGGAGGGAAAAGAAATGAATTTTATGGATTGTCAGACAGAAAATGGTTTACGTGTTATTTGTGCGGGTTGGCCTGAGGGTGATGCAACTTCTTCAAGGCATATTGCATCAATAGGGATTGGAAATCATGAGGAAAGGATTGACCGGCTTTCAGAGGGTTCTATCAGCCTGGGCAAAAGGATAACGCGCTTAGAGGGCCAGGATAATGCTGCCCATGTTGAAATGGCGAATCAAGAGGCCTCTATGCCTTTTGATGAAAGGGCAGAGGATAAAATGGTTGACCAAATTCTCGCTCTTGGAAATTCAGATCCTTTGATCAAACGAAAGGCCATTGGTAAAATTGAGGCTGAAGGCATGACCCGCGAAGAGGCCCGGGAAGACCTCCTTGAGGACGCCCTTGTTGATCGTATCCTTAAAAGGGGAGGGAAACAATCATGAAGACAGTCGCTGAATTAACCAATGAAATCGATGAGATAAAGCAAAAGATCGATGCCTTGAAGGCTGAAAAGGCCGATAAAGAAAAGGAAATAGGCAGCTTGAGGGCCTCAAATATCAAGTTGATCATAAATACAGCTGACAGGGAAAGAAAACCTGCGTCGATTTCATCCGGGGTAAATCGTATAACAATATTACAAACAGAAAATGAGCAGCTCGAAGGAGCTCTTCAGATTCTTGACGGCCAGCTTGATACTTTACAGAATGAGTTTGCAGTTGCAAGCCTTAAACAAGAACTGCAAACAAATTATTATGAAAAGTTAGGCCCGTATTTAAAAAAAGCATATGAGATTTTATCAGGGTTACAGGCCCTTAATGATTATGGCAAAGTTGTTACTGAGTTGATTGAAGAACTTGGCAAAATGCGGAACCCTTTGCAGTCGGGGCTTTACCAAATTTTCATGAAATGTAAGAGTTATGAGGTGTTTCAGGCCCTGGAATTTCCTTGGGGTGAAGAGCTGAAAAAATTTCAACTCTGCACGGCGATAATGGCCCATGAAAAAGAGCTTGAAACTCTTCTGCAGGAAGTGAAAATTTTTTCCAATATTTTTTATGGAAGCGAGTTTTCCTTGATACCGACACTTTCTTCAACAATACCGAAAGAACCTATGGGACCTGTAAAAGTTAGTAATAAAGCAATATTGGGTTCTTTTTCAGGAGACAACGAAACGGAAGCAAATCGAATGCAGCAAAGGGCGGATCTTGGCCTTTAATATGAAATGAAACCCTGGATGCATGGACAGAACGCTTTCAGGGTTTCTGATAATTGATAGATAGATTTTGAGAGGTTATTCATGGGAAGTATAATAAAAAAAAATAATTATGGGTCTAATGGTGAATCGATTATCGAAGCGCCTTCTTTGTTACTTCCAATACAAATTGGTAGCGGTAAAGTTAAAATAAAGGTACAGGCAAATTATTTCTTTAAAGATGATAAGGGTATATACTTCTGGGCTCCGGCTCCAACTCTTGTGATTTTTGAACATGATTTACCAATACCTGAAAATGTAGCGAATATCAGTGTCTCTCTTACTGAGGTTTTTTAGGCAAAGGACATTTATCCCAATCCGGAGGATTAGTTTTACCAACTTCGCACTCATTTTTATTGGGACAATCAGTAATCCATTGAGGTGGTATTATTTGACCATTATGTTCGTACCAAATTGATGGAATAAAGAAGACTTTATTCAATACAGGACAAGGTCTTAGTATCGTTTCTTTAATTTCCTTAGTAGTCATGATAACTGTCCTTTCGCGTAAGTATATAGAGGTTATATTTACATTTAAGAAAAGATTATTGCCGAACATATCATATGTATCTGGAAAATTCTAACTGTCTTTTAAAAAATATTTTGGAATGAAACCTCCCCGCCGCAAGCGACGGGGTATCTAAAAAACATGGAACGCCTCAAGGGGCGGGGTATTAAACCCAAGCTTCACAATAAATAAATTTTCAAATATCCTTTGCTTAATATTACTTGACTAAAAGATAAAGTAAAAATAATATAATTGATAAATTAATCAAGAATAAATAGGAGGTTTTATCCAAGCATGACAAATAAATTAAAAATGATTGATTTGGAGCCCTTGGAAGTAAATGGAAAGGTACTTTTTAAAAGTAAAAGCGATACACTATCCTCTACACATTCAGTAATAAAGTCAGAATCAGATCAGAAAGATCCTTTGCTGGAAAAAACAGCTACCCAAAAACGGGCACCGGGTCGGCCTATAGGATCAGGGAAATCGAGACTTGATTCTGTTAAGGAAGAAATTTTTCACTTGCTGGACAATGGCAGCACCAAAGTTTTTATATCAAAAAAATATAATATAACTCCGCAGGCCTTTCATAATTGGCTGAATAAAGTGGGTAGAGGAAATAGAGAACAGGGTCTGTAATGAGTTATTTAAGGCTACAATCGATTTTAATGCAGAAGGGTATCCTTTGTATAACCTTTTCATTTTAACAATTGCCATAGTGGTGGCTTGTTACATTGAATATGTATTTACCTCACTGAAGAATGCTTTCTCAGTGAAATTATAAACTTAAAAAGAAAGGGGTAAAAAATGGCAATTTTGCAAGAATGTTTCGTATGTCATAAAAAGCAGGCAGTGAAAAACAAAGTGTGTCTCTGTGGGCAGGACCTTGATGCTGCAAAAAAATCTAAAAAAATTAAATACTGGATCAGTTATCGTATGCCTGATGGAAAACAAAAAAGGGAGTCAGTTTCCGCATATACTGATCTGGATGGATATTCGATCATGGATGCGCGAAAGGCATTATCAAAAAGGGAGGTCCAGAAATCCGAAAACCGAATCCTGGATGTAAAAAAAGAATCTAAATGGAACTTCAATCAGCTTGCAGAATGGTATTTGTCTCTTGATTCGATTAAAGGCCTTTCATCCGCCTGGAGGGTAAAACTTGCATTGGGGAAATTTAACTCTGTTTTCGGGGATACCTTAGTATCAAATATACAGCTTGAGGATTTAGAGAACTATCAAGCAATGAGAAAGGCTGAAGAGCTTGCACCGGCGACAATTGATCAAGAAATGGGCGCGGCTAAAGCCATGGTATATAAAGCCTGGAATAATGAAAAAGTATCTGGGGATATTTTACGAAAGTTTAAACTGGTAAAAAAACAGTTAAAGGCAGGCGCCAATGTTAAGGATGAAGTGTTGAGTGTTTCAGAAGCGTATGCGCTGATTGACAATTGCTCAGATTTTTTAAAGCCGATTACGATAACCGCATATCATACCGGTATGAGAAGATCTGAAGTTTTAGGCCTTAAACGAAGTCATTTGAACATGAGAGAAGGTCTTATCCAGCTTAAAGCAGAAGATACAAAAAATGGCCGACCAAGGACCATTCCAATGAATAAGGAGCTCTTGAACCTTTTCAGAAAAATGCCGGTTAACTTTCAGAGTGAATATCTTTTTTTATTCAAGGGGCAGCCTGTTTATGATGTCCGGGCAAGCTTCCAAGCGGCTGTCAAAAAGACAGGTCTTGCATATGGACGCAAAGGGGGGCTCACGTTTCATTCTATCCGACATACTGTCAATACTGACATGCGCCGCGCTGGAATACATCAGAGCGTTATACAGGCAATCATGGGGCATGAAGATCATAGCATGTTTGCCCGGTATAACACTGTTGATGTTGAGGATCTGAAAAGAGCAGCGGAACGCCTGGAAGAATACAGGCAGGAAAAAATAAATGTTGACCATTCTGTTGACCAAGCTGTTGAAAATGAAAAATAGTAAATCAGAAAAGACAGTATTGGCAAGGCTTTTAAAGGTTAACGGTGGTAAAAGTATTGTGGTGTAAGTGTTAGGGACGTTGGATTTTTCAAGGTGCTTGTTTTTAAAAGTGCCGAAGGTCGGACTTGAACCGACACGAGCGTAAAGCTCACTGGATTTTGAGTCCAGCGCGTCTACCAGTTTCACCACTCCGGCATGATTTTTTGTGGGATTATAATTGATATTCATGTCATGTCAATATCTTATTGACATGGTATCGATGTATTGTTAATATCGCACCCTCTTCCGGGGCTGTAGCTCAGTTGGGAGAGCGCTTGAATGGCATTCAAGAGGTCGTCGGTTCGATCCCGATCAGCTCCACCAAATCAAACCAATAAAAAGCACCCTTTTGGGTGCTTTTTCATTTTTATTCCCCAGGCTGGCTAATTCAGGAATTTTTTAACAAATTCAATAAATAATTAAGTTTTATATGCCTTGTGACGATCATACATTGGGAAGCCATGCATATTGGTAAGATTAATGCTGTACAGCTGACTATAACCGCAAATATATCGAAGTGGGCAAAGGAACAGCCGAATGTTGACAGGTGCAAAACAGGAGAATAGTTTGAATATCCCCCAGAAGCCAAAGACAGACTATTCAAAGGATGCCATCAAGAAGATGGCGGTGCTTTTTACCGATATAGTGGGGTCATCGGAATATTTTAAGAAAAACGGCGACATAGAAGGTAGAAAGATGCTTAAAATCCATCAGGATCTTGCATCCCCTGCTGTCAGTGACTTTGGCGGCAAGGTAGTCAAGATGCTTGGTGATTCTGTTATGGCCTATTTTCTTAATCCTGAAGATGCACTCAAGTCAGCCATAAAGATACAGCAGAAATTCCAGACATATAATAATGAAAAAAAGGAAAAGGGTGAGATACATATAAGGCTGTGTGTTCACTATGGTGACGGGATCATCGATGAGGGCGACATATTTGGTGATGTCGTAAACATGGCTGCCAAATTCCTGCCCCTTGCCTCAGGTGATGAAATACTGATTTCAAGGGAACTCCATTCCACAATAAAAAATATCCCTCTTGTAAGATTTGAAGGCTTTGAGGTGCCAAAGACCAATAGTGCAATAAAGGATCTGAAGCTCTTCAAGGTTATATGGGACAGCCATATAGCGCTTGACCCTACAAAGAAGACGATTCTGCATTTAAGGCCGATATTTAACCTGGGAAGCCGCCGTTTTGATAATCTCTGGAACAAGCTGATAGCAGAAAAGAGCAGGTTCTGGTCGGTTGTAACTATCGAAAAGGAGCAGATCAACAGTGATCGTTCAATAAGCCTTATTGTAAAAAAGACCTCCCTTGCATATGAGATTGCAAGACACATTACCGGCTATCTTCAGACAAATATGGGTGATGAGGCAAACATGTGCCTCCCCTTACAGATAATCCTGGACAGTGGCGCCTATATCATTGCAGGCAGAATATCCCTGAATAATCTCAAGACTAACCTTAACCAGCTTGAGCCAGGTGAAATATATACAACCGAGAATGCATTTAAGATGATGATCAATGAAGGTATTCATAATATAAGCTTGAACAGCGGAAAAGGGTCTAACGGCTCTTTCCTTGTTTTGTCCCAGGACAAAGAGAGCCACCAGGAAGGCACAACAATGTTCAGGTATCAGCAGGCCCTTGTAAATGGCGATTTTACCCCATGTTTTTATTGCGGGAGCCAGTCCCATGAAACAAAAGCCTGTCCCTCAAAAATGATTACAGAGTTGTCAGGATATATTGAGAAACTGGGGTATATGCCTCTGAACAGTATAAACAGCCTGTTTCTAAATTATCTCCAGGCCAACCCCGCCATATTAAACAATATTGAATCGATGAATAAAAATGATCCCATATATATGGCCCATAATGCCTTTTATGAACTCAAGGGCGTTTTCCAGCTGAGACTTTTAAGGACCATATGGAATACAAAGGAAGATAACTGGAACCGGATAAAGGTCAGCCAGGAAGATAATGACAGGGGAGGGCTGCTCTGGTTAGGGTTTGACTGCCTCAGGGTATCAAATCACACCCAGGTTGAATCCATTATTGAGAGTGAGATAAAGAAAAAAAGCACTGACTACAAGCTGTACTGTATTGCAGGGCTCATGTATATCGAAAACAATCAGTTGAAGAATGCCTCACTGATACTGAAAAAGGCGCTTGAGACGGCTGTAAGGATCCCTGAAAAGATATTTGTTCATTTTCTCATGTACAGGATATCCACCCTGTCAAGGGAATACAATAAGGCCAGGGAGTCATTAAGAAAGATACTGAAGCTTTCTCCTCACTGTACAGAGGCGACATATTTTGAGATCCTTTCAAAGTTCCATAGCGGCAACATTAATTCTGCTGTCGAACAATTGATAAAACTGATCAGGAAAAACAGGGATTATTATATCTATGCACTGATTGATCCTGAACTCGCAAATTACCAGAGAGAAATTGCCTCCAGTGTTGATTATCTTCTTATAGAAGCAAAGGAAAAGGCTGAAAAATTTTTGCCGATTGCAAAGGATGAGCTGACAGGACTTGAAAAAATCATTGGCAAAGAGGCTGAAGAAATAATAGAGGCAAATACTCATATCGCCAAGATAGCACAGCTTATGAGTACAAACAGCTTTTTCGGGTATCTTGATGTGATCCATTATGAAGAGGATATCCTTAACTTAGGCAACAGGATTGTTAAAGGCCGTGAGATCAAACTTTCAAAAATAGAGGAAGAAATTGACCAGTTGATGCAGAGGTGTAAAAAATATCTCGAATTACTTCCCTATGATTTTATGGTCAGACCTGTAGCAGGCAGGTTGAGAAGCATGGAGTACAATATTGAGATTGTGCATGAAAAAATGAAGCATCAGGCAGCAAGGGAATTTCATGATACGCTGGATAAGCTGAAAGGCTATTCCGTTGAACTGATAGCGCTGGAGAATAAACTAAGGAGAATGGATGCGTTTGCCCAGTTCCTGGGGTTTCTTGTTAAATTTTTTAAAAAGAATCTGGTATTCCAGTCCGCCAACCTAATTATATCACTCCTGCTTCTGCCCATAATGGTGCATTACCTTAACTTTATAATACCAGACCTTAATCTCTCAACAACCGGGATATGGCATTACCAGAAAGTGATCATTATCCTTGGAGGCATTACTGGCATAATCTTATCCAGTCTTACTTCCCAGAAAGGAAGTCATAAACATTAGTCGCATAACAGGGGTCGGGTCAGGCGAGTTTAAGAAAAACTGTCACAAGGCCAAGATATATAAGCAGGCTAAGGATATCATTGGTTGTTGTTACAAATGGGCCAGTTGCCAGGGCCGGGTCAATATTTATCCTTTTGAGCACCAGAGGAACTGCTGCGCCAATAAAGCCTGATATTATTATTATCATCATGAGGGAAACGGCTATCACAAGGCCCAGGCCAATGTTTCCGACCCAGAAATATACAACTATACCCAGCAATACCCCGCATATCAGGCCATTTGCCATCGCTACTTTCATCTCGACCCATAACCTTTTCCAGACATCCACCAGACTTATATCGCCTGTTGCAAGGCCCCTTACTGCTACTGTAGATGCCTGAGTGCCGGTATTTCCACCCATTGCCATGATAACAGGGAAAAAGAAGGCCAGTGCTATCAGTTTTTCAATCGAATGTTCAAACCGGTTGATCACAGCTGCTGCCAGCAGCCCTCCGAAAAGCCCTGCAATCAACCAGGGAAGCCTTGCCTTTGAGATCTTTATATATGAATCCTCTGTAATCTCCTGATGCATAACACCGGCCATAAGGGATATGTCTTCATCCGTCTCCTCTTCAAGAACATCAATAATGTCATCATGAGTAATGCGCCCTACAAGCCGGTTATATTCATCAACTACCGGTATGGCTACAAGGTCATATTTTTTAAAGAGCTGTGCTACCTCTTCCTGGTCACGGTTTACATCAACCGATATGATCTCGGTATTCATGATTTCACGTATCAATCTTTCAGAGGGTTCCAAGATCAGGTCCTTCATCGAAACAACACCGACAAGCTTCCCGAAATCATCCACCACCCAGAGATAATAAAGGTTTTCCACCTCCTCTCTTTTTGACTTTATTATTTCAATAGCCTCCCTGATGGTACAATGGTCTTTAACTGCAACATATTCAAGCGCCATGATGCCGCCAGCGCTATCTTCATCATAGGGTAAAAGTTTTTCAAGGTCATCAGAGACTGTGTCATCAAGGGTCTCTATAATGTCCTTTGCCCTTTCGGCTGGCAGGTCGCCTACCAGGTCTGCTGCATCATCCGAATCAAGTTCCTGAACAATCTCTGTAATGGCCTTGTTGTCAAGATCATGAATAATACTTTCCTGTATCGGGGCCTCTATCTCAATGAGCACCTCTCCGGCACCCTCAGGCTCAAGCATTTCAAAGAGATAAATCCTCTCTTCCTGTTTCAGGTGTTCGATCAGGTCTGCAAGGTCAGCAGGGCGCAGGTTATCTATGAGTTTTGAAAGGTACTTGCTGTTCCTGTCATTGATTGAACTTTTGACTTCAGATATCAGTTTTTCATCTATTATATTTGACTGCATTCCCTTTTAACTGCTCCTCTCTTATATGCTCCTGAGTTTCGCGATAATAAACTGGGCAAAATCAACCCCGTCAGGCACATCTTTTTCCAAATTGGCAAGGGGGACTTCTGCCCTGGCAGCGCTCTTGTGCCCTCCAGCAGATCCATACTCCCCAAAGAGCCTGTTTGCCAGTTTGCCTGCATCATACCTGAAGCCTGCATTCCTGAAAATTATTATAAGCTTTTTCCCGCTTATCCCTGCTGCCACTGACCATGTCACATCTGCCATCTTGATAAAAAAATCGGCTATCATTACAAGTGTATCGGGGTTATCCACAACTCCCATTGGTATAAAGACCCTGTCTTTTATGAAAATGCAATTACCCATTGCCTTTTTATAACTCTCCAGGGTCTTTCTGGTAAGTTCAGATGACTCGATCTTTTTTATATTATTAGTATTAACGAACTGAAAAAGATACCGGAAGGCATTGATATCATTTTGTGTTGATTCTCTTGTGAAATTGTCGGTATCTGTCTTTATCCCGTAGAAAAGGGCTGTTGCAAGTCTTGGTGAAGGCTTTATGCCTGCTGCACGGAGATATTCTGTAAGTATGGTTGAGGTTGCGCCATATTCCTCTTTAATATCCATAAACATGGCCTTTGACTGTGCTATAAAAGGGTGGTGATCAATAACAATATCATACTCATATTTGCTTAACAGCTCACCATGTGAAGGCTGCGAGTCTACCAGTGCAAACTTTGTCACCTCCTCCGGGTTCATCTTTCTGATATGCCTCTGATCAAGTTTAAGCAGGTTAATCATGGCAAGGTTGTCATCTCTTTTGATGATGTTGGTATGATAGATATTTATTTTTCGCACTCTTCTCCAGAATATCCTTTTAAGCGCCATGGCGCTTGCCATTGCGTCAGGATCAGCATTCATAATGATTGCCAGCACATCATTCTGCCCGACAACATTCATGAGCAGTCGAATTCTGTCTGCAACAGATGTGGACCTGGGAAAGGGGTTTTCCATTAATACCTGCAAGTTTTTATCGGGCATTGTTTTATTCTTAGAAAAATTTTATGAATAATTATTTTATATTAACTTAAATCAAGGAGGCTTAAATATCAATGTTTTAATGCTTTCTTATGTTTTTTGTGAAGATTGCCAAATAAAGAAAAGAAGTATGATGCGTATTTTATTGATAAAACCGGTGCACAGGGCATAGCCATTAAACAAGAATATCCTGCTTTAAACGCGAGGGAGCCCGGTGTTAAAACTGTTCTGGTTAGAGATACCAGAACTGTCTTACACCTGCCACTACCTGTTATTTATTAAACAGATAGTCGCTGATCTTGTCTTTTATCTTATTGCTTGCAGCCTCATCGCCCATGAGGCCAACGCGTATGGTTACCTCAGTCTCTTCTACTGAATGATACTTGAAGGAGAGCTTGATCTGATCCTTTATTGAACCTGTGGTTACTATTTTCCCTGATGTGAGTTTCCTTTGCCTTTCATATATCTGATATTCAAGATTTTCCATGGCCGATATGGATGCATCAAATGTTTTTTCCAGTGAAGCAGGGTATATAACAACGAGTTTGCCATCATAATATTTGTAGCCGCCCAGCCCTATAGCTGCCCCGCCAATAAAGGCCACAGGAGCGCAGGAAGAGAGGACAATTGAAATCATAACAGCAAGTATACAAAATTTTTTACACATTATATTTTCTCCTTTTTTGGGGTAGAGGGTATTTTCAAACCGATTATTTTCAATATAAATAATAGTTATAATATTCGATGTCAATATATCTTATAATATATCGATTTCAAGATTAATGTCATTTAATCAACATATTGGTTTGACTTGGATTATCTCTTTTGGTAATCAAGTCCTTTATTTGTAAATGGAGGAAAGCTAGAAATGGATTATAAAACAACTCTGAATTTGCCCAATACCGAATTTCCGATGAAGGCAAACCTGGTCACAAAGGAGCCTGAGATAATCAGCAGATGGAGATCCGAAGGGCTTTACAATATTATCAGGCGCCAGTCAAAAGAGAAAAAGAAATACATGCTTCATGATGGACCGCCCTATGCAAATGGTCACATACATATGGGCCATGCCCTTAATAAGATTCTAAAAGACATCATTATCAAATCAAAGCAGATGTCAGGCTTTGATGCCCCCTATGTCCCTGGGTGGGACTGTCATGGTCTTCCTATTGAACATATGGTTGACAAGGAACTCGGCAGCAAGAAAAGGGAGATGTCACAGGTAGATATCAGGAAATTCTGCAGGCAGTATGCTTTAAAATATGTGAATATCCAGAGTGAAGAGTTTGAACGCCTTGGTGTGACCGGGGAATGGGATAATCCTTACCTTACAATGGACTATTCATATGAGGCCACCATAGTAAGGGAGTTCGGAAGATTTGCCCTTAATGGCGGGCTCCAACGGAGTAAAAAGCCGGTCTACTGGTGCAGTTCATGCCACACAGCCCTTGCCGAGGCAGAGGTGGAATATGAAGATGACAAGTCTCCTTCAATCTATGTAAAGTTTCCGGTTGTCTCTGACATATCTCAGGCCCTGCCATCATTAAAGGGTAAAAACCTCTTTTTTGTCATATGGACAACAACCCCCTGGACAATCCCTGCCAACCTTGCCATAGCGCTTAACCCTGAGCTGGATTATGTTGCGGCTGAGATTGAAAATGGCGAAGTCTTTATACTGGCTGAAGGGCTTTTAACAGACTGTATGGCCCTGTTCGGCTATGAGAAATACTGCATACTTGAAAAATTTAGACCGGCAGTTCTTGAAAATATGAAGGCAAGGCACCCGCTGTATGACCGTGATTCGCTTGTTGTACTGGCCGATTATGTCACACTGGATGCAGGTACAGGGTGCGTCCATACTGCCCCCGGGCACGGGCGTGAGGACTATGAAACAGGCCTTAGATACGGTCTTGAAATCTACTCACCGGTGGATGCCACAGGCCATTTTACCCCTGATGTGGAGTTTTTTGCGGGTAAAGAGGTCTTTTCTGCAAATAATGAGGTGAAAGAGAAACTGGAGAGTGTAGGCGCGCTTATCAGGGAAAAGACAATAACACACGAATATCCCCATTGCTGGCGCTGCAAAAAACCGATTATCTTCAGGGCTACTGAACAGTGGTTCATATCCATGGAAAAGAATGACCTGAGGAAAAAGGCCCTTACCGAGATAAAAAAGGTGGCATGGATACCTACATGGGGCGAAGAGCGCATATCCCTCATGATAGCAAAGCGGCCTGACTGGTGTATATCAAGGCAGCGCACCTGGGGAGTCCCCATTACAGTGCTCTTCTGTAAAGATTGCGGAAAGATTGTTATCTCAAAAGAGATAATCGATCATATTGTAAATCTTGTTGAAAAACACGGGGCAGACATATGGTTTTCCGAACCTGAAGAAAGACTTGTCCCTGAAGGCGCCTGCTGCCCCGGTTGCGGCAGTAGGAATTTCAAAAAGGAGACTGATATACTTGATGTATGGTTTGACTCAGGCGTAAGCCATGCAGCGGTTATGGAACAGAGGGAGTATCTGTCAAGCCCTTCTGATCTTTATCTTGAGGGAAGTGATCAGCACAGGGGATGGTTCCACAGCTCTCTCCTCTGCTCAGCAGGCACAAGGGGAGTTGCCCCATATAAGAGTGTGCTTACCCACGGGTTTGTAGTGGATGGCAAGGGCAAGGCCATGCATAAGTCTGCTGGGAATGTTATTGCCACTGAGACAATGATTAAGAAATATGGGGCAGAGATACTGAGGTTGTGGGTAGCCGGTGAAGACTATCGTGATAACATAAGGGTATCAGAGGAGATCATGACGCGTCTTACAGAGGCATACAGACGCATCAGGAATACCTGCCGGTTTCTCTTAGGTAATCTTGACGGTTTTGACCCTGAAAAGGACATTGTTCCATATGCTGAGATGTTTGAGATAGACAAATGGGCACTTCACAAGCTCCAGGATATGAATGAAAGGGTACTTAAAGGGTATGAATCCTTTGAATTTCATATTATCTATCATACCCTGCATAATTTCTGTGTATTGGATCTCTCATCCTTTTACCTGGATATTATAAAGGACAGGCTATATGTCTCTCCTCCGGGCTCTATTGCACGCAGGTCTGCGCAGACAGCCATGCAGGAGATACTCGATGTCATGGTAAGGCTTATGGCCCCCATACTCTCATTTACAGCAGATGAGATCTGGCAGTACAGGAGCAGGTCTGATAAATTTACAAGCGTCCATACAAGCCAGTTTATCCCCGTGAAGGAGGAATACAGGGACAGGGGACTGAACGAACGATGGGAGAAGATAATCAGACTCAGGAAAGAGGTAACAAAGGCCCTTGAAATCGCAAGAAGGGACAAGCTAATCGGTCATTCGCTTGATGCAACTGTCACCCTTGAGCTGCCTGATGAATACACAGAATTTCTAGTGCCATATATGAATGACCTTTCATCCATATTTATTGTATCTTCAGTAAAAACTGGGAATACAGAAAGTGACGGGTGTTATGCAAGTGATGAGATCCAGGGGCTCAGGGTCAAGGTTGAACCATCAGCAGATGTCAAATGTGAAAGGTGCTGGGTGCATGACCCTACTGTTGGGAAATATCATGATCACCCGTGTATCTGCGAAAGATGCTATGATGCACTGAAACAGATGGGATTAAAATAATGCATCCTGAACTTTTCAGCATCGGTCCCCTGACCTTACGAACCTACGGGCTTTTTGTTGCCCTGGGCTGCCTGGCTGGCCTTGCTACCGCCATAAGGCTTGGTAAATCAAAAGGCCTTGATTCAAATATAATTCTTGATATGGGCTTTATTATTATATTAAGCGCATTGATCGGTTCCAGACTCCTCTACATTATAATCAATTTACCAAATTACCTTGCAAATCCTCTGGATATGTTAAAAATCTGGGAAGGGGGGCTTGTTTTTTCTGGAGGGCTTATTGCTGTAATTATCGTTGTCCTTTTTTATATCAGAAAATACAATTATAATATCTGGACAATAGGCGACCTCTGGTCTCCAGCAGCCTCTATAGGCGAAGGGATCGGGAGAATTGGCTGCTTTTTTGCGGGTTGCTGTTATGGAAGGCACTGTGATCTTCCCTGGGCAGTTACCTTTACAGACCCAAAGACCATAGCAATACCAGATATCCCGCTTCACCCCACTCAAATTTATTCCTTTTTAAGCGGTATGATCATTTTTGCTGTTTTGATGGTAATTCACTCAAAAAGAAAATATGAGGGGCAGGTTTTTTTGTGGTTCCTCATTTTGCACAGCACGGCAAGGCTCTTTCTTGAACAATTCAGGGGTGATTCCCGTGGTTCTGTGTTTAACGATACCCTTACAATGACACAGCTTGTTGCCCTCATAATCTTGTTTGGAGCAGTTGCCATGCTTTTCAGACAAAGGGCTGTTTTAAAAAAATAAAGCATGGTCATATAATAAAATCTCCCTATTTTATATGGATCAGGCACTGCCCCCTTTTCATGGATGATAAATCTCCCACAAAGAAGCAGGAATTTTATGTTGACATAAAAGGCCGAACTTCCTATAGTTCTGGCCTCAAAAAGGAAATTATTGCCAATTGTTGGTGATAATTTTCTGCTGCTACAGATGTAGTTTAGAGATTTTTTTATATATAAAGGAAGGTCAACATGTTTAATTATGAATTCTTAAAAAAGGAGCACACCATTGCGGGTCCTGGTTTCAACCGCTGGATGGTTCCTCCTGCGGCACTGGCCATCCATTTGTGCATAGGAATGGCATATGGGTTTTCTGTATTCTGGCTTCCCCTCTCACAGGTAATAGGCATAACTGCCCCGGTAGCTGCCCCGGCAGACATGAGTTATATTGCCAGGGTATTTTCATCATCCTATGACTGGCCTGTTTCCATGGTCAACATAATGTACACACTGTTTTTCGTATTCCTGGGTATTTCTGCCGCCATATGGGGACAATGGCTTGAAACAGCAGGGCCACGCAAGGCAGGTTTTGCTTCAACAATATGCTGGTGCGGTGGTCTTATAATATCAGCAATCGGTGTAAAACTTCACCAGGTATGGATGCTCTGGATAGGTTCAGGTGTTATAGGCGGTATTGGTCTCGGGCTTGGGTATATCTCACCTGTCTCCACGCTGATAAAATGGTTCCCTGATAAGCGTGGTATGGCCACAGGAATGGCGATCATGGGCTTTGGCGGAGGCGCAATGATAGGTGCACCTCTTGCTGATACACTTATGAACTTTTTTTCCTCAAGGTCAGTCGATGCAGCCGGAATCCCGACCTCCGTTGGCGTATGGGAGACATTCCTGACCCTTGCTGTTATATATTTTATATATATGATTATGGGTGCTATGGCCTACAGGGTCCCTCCGACCGGATGGACGCCAAAAGGGTGGAAACCCTCTGCTGCGACTACAAATAACACCATGATTACAAAAAACCATGTCCATGTCAGCAGGGCATGGAAAACGCCTCAGTTCTGGTTTTTGTGGCTGGTTTTATGCCTTAATGTATCAGCCGGTATCGGTATCATCGGTATGGCATCTCCTCTTTTGCAGGAGGTTTTTGGTGGAAAGCTGCTCGGTCTCAATCTGCACTTTAATGAACTTGATGCAGCCCAGAAAATACAGATAGCTGCAATTGCTGCAGGATTTACAGGGCTTTTATCTGTATTCAATATATCCGGCCGTTTTATCTGGGCATCATTTTCAGATGTAATAGGACGTAAAGTAACCTTTGCTATTTTTTTCATACTGGGATTTGCATTATATGCACTCTCTCCAACTTTTGGCAGGGTAGGCATACTTGCTCTGTTTGTCAGCGCTTTCTGTATATGCGTGTCTATGTATGGCGGAGGATTTGCCACAATACCTGCATATCTGGCTGATATCTTCGGCACCCAGATGGTAGGGGCTATTCACGGACGCCTCCTTACCGCATGGTCTACCGCTGGTATCTTAGGCCCGGTGCTGGTGACCACCATACGTGAATACCAGCTTGCCAGGGGAGTTCCTACCTATCAGGCATATAATGTAACACTTTATATCCTTGCATGCCTTCTTGTTATAGGGCTTATCTGCAACCTGCTTGTTCGTCCTGTTAACCCGAAGCATTACATGACACAGGAAGAGCTGGATAAGGTTAAGCTTGTTGCCCAAAAATCAACAGAAAAGGCAAGCGCTGGAAACCGTGTTGACATGGGAGATATTGGTGCCGGAAGCCACAAGGTAAAGATTGCATTTGCATGGATTGCTGTTGTTATTCCTCTGATATATGGTTTTTATAATACTGTAATGAAGGCAATAGTATTGTTTCAGTAATTTTTTGACATATCCTGATCAACTGTCAACACATCAGGAATTGATTATAATAAAAAAGGCCATATTAAATATGGCCTTTTTTATTAATGCTACATATTTTTTGATCTATACCCTTTTAAAAAAGAACAGCCTCAATTTTGGGTATAAGGTTATTAAAGTCTATATACTTTTCAAGTTTCTCATTCCTCACCTCACCTTTCTCATAACATGGGCCAAAATGGAGATTGATCTTTATTTCTTTTTCACTGCAATATTTCATTAGCGACCACTTTGTCATGCTCCCAATAAGCATAGCGCCTGTTTTTGATCCCCATTCAAAATGGGGGCCGTCACCTCCGCTGTCTCCAATAATAATCACCCTGCCAGGCATCAGACCGAGGGACTGCATGAGTTTTGCGGTGTTTAAGGGTTTGTCCTGTGTTTCTGTCAGATCATGCCACTCACAATTAATATTTTTATTTTCCTTAAATTTTATAGCAGGGTTGGCCGAGATAACCGGTACTACCGGCAAGCGCCCTTTGCTGAACGCACGCTGAAAATATCCCTGCATTCCAGTGGAGTTGATCATGAAAAAGATATCCCTCTTATTGCACCATTTGATTAAATTAGCCACACCTTGATAGGTTGAAAAGCATTCATCAAGATAATTGTCCATCTGCGCTTCAGTAATTGGCTGCGGTAAGAGGGCTGCTATTTGCCTGTATGCCTCGGACAGGGGAATAACGTTGCCTGTGTATGCCCTGAATATCTTTTCTATATCCGGTTCCAGGTTCGGATATGTAAAAGAGACAACATCAAAAGGCCCTGAAGGTGAAAGGCATTCGCTCCAGTCAGAGGAGATAAGGGCTCTGTATTTCCTGTTTTTCATTTTTATTCCTTTATACTTACATCCCACTCAAGTCCAGACTTTATATCATTTCAGCGGGTTATTAAACAGGGCGGCCTTTCCCAGTTCCATTTCTATTTCCATCAACCTGTTGTATTTGGCTATGCGTTCACTGCGGCAGAGAGAGCCTGTTTTTATCTGGCCTCCGCCCATAGCCACGGCAAAGTCAGAGATAAAATGGTCTTCTGTCTCGCCTGAACGATGAGAGATTACATAACCCCACCCCGCTTTTCTACAGAGCTGTATAGCCTCAATGGTTTCAGTTACAGTCCCGATCTGATTCAGCTTGATCAGAACAGCATTGGTAGAGGTTTCCTGAATGCCGCGCTCAATAAATCTTGTATTGGTCACATACAGATCGTCTCCAACGATCTGAACCCTGCTTCCAAGAGATGCTGTATGCTCCTTGAATCCCTGCCAGTCATTTTCATCAAGGCCGTCTTCTATGGAAATTATTGGGTACTTATCTGTCCAGGATCGATAAAGGGCAGTCATCTCAGAGCTGCTTTTTATCCCCTGACCCGACTTTGCAAGATTATAAGAACCCTTTTCAAAAAATGAGCTTGCAGCAGGGTCAAGGGCAATGGCAATATCCTTTCCGGGCTGGTAGCCTGCCGCCTTTATGGCCTCTACAATAACTTCGCATGCCTCATCATTGCTTTTAAGGTTAGGCGCAAACCCTCCCTCATCGCCCACGCTTGTATTGTATCCCTTCTTTTTAAGGATTGATTTGAGTGCATGGAAAGTCTCTGCGCCGTAACGCAGGGCCTCTGCGAAACTTGGGGCGCCAACAGGCGCAACCATGAATTCCTGAAAGTCCACGCTGTTATCTGCATGCTTTCCGCCATTAAGGATATTCATCATTGGCATGGGAATCCTGAATGCCCCTGGACCTCCGAGATAAATGTAGAGCGGGAGCCCAGCCTCAGCAGCAGCGGCGCGTGAAACCGCCATTGAAACGCCGAGGATGGCATTTGCTCCCAGCTTGCCCTTGTTGGGTGTGCCATCCAGGCCAATCAACATCCGGTCTATCTGGGTCTGGTGAGATGGCTCCATCCCAATAATATGAGGCGCTATAACCTCATTAACATTTTTTACAGCCTTTAAGACCCCCTTACCTCCGTAACGTTTTTTATCGCCATCACGGAGTTCAACCGCCTCGTTCTCGCCTGTAGAGGCGCCTGATGGAACAGAGGCCGAAGCAATTAATTTATTTTCAAGAGAAACAAACACCTTTATTGTAGGGTTTCCTCGTGAATCAAGAATCTCCATTGCGTTAACATTATTTATTTTACTGCCCATAGTTAATCCTCCTTTTAATTTATTTTTTATAAGTCATGATCAGCTTTTTCTAATGAAGAAACTCGCGCCATTGCCAGCACACCTGCAATGCAGACGATAAAGGCATATGCAAACCCCCATGATGCGCCAACCGCTGTCCAGAGTATGCCTACAATGAGGCTTGAAGTAAAATCACCAAACCCGTTCACCACACCTAATATGCCATAGGCAGTCCCGGCAATGGTGTCATCAACATAATCCCTTACCGCTATACCTTCCACCGTATCCTCCCATGCTATGAAGATACCCGCAAGGCTGAAAAAGATGATAAACCACCAGATGGAGCCTACAACAAAGGTGAAACCGGCAAAGGTTATCACCGCTACGCCATACCCTGTTGCCAGATAGCGGGACCTTGTAAAGCGGCTGCTCAGTGCGCCAATGGGATAGGAGGCAATAGTGTAAACAACATTACGCAGGAGATATAAGAGAGCTACCACTCTTGTGACCCCTATAGCCTGCATGAATTGCGGGAGGATGGATGTCGCCATTTCGTGGCAGAAATCACTCAGGAAACTGGTAAGCCCGAATGCAACCACATTTCGATTACACCATTTTCTTTTGCATAAAGAGATATCATCCATTTTCACTGTTCCTGTTCAGTCTTAAAAACAGATTTATATATAGTTGAATTCAAAAACCGGTGCGCAGCAAAGAATCCCGGCTGATCATACCCTTAAACCTGCCTTCTGAATCTATAACCGGCAATCTTTTTAATCCCTTTTCAACCATCAGCCTGATGGCATCTTCGATCAGCATCTCATCATCAACAGTGATCAGTTTTTTTGTCATGACCGCCTCAGCAGTGGTTTTTGTCAATTGCTGTTGTAGGGTCCCTGTCTTGGCAGCATCCGGTTTAAAAGTCTGCTTTATTTTGGTTAAAAGATGCCAGATCTTTTCCTGATCCGGTTTGAAATACCGCAATAAATCCCGGTCAGAGATCAAACCCAGAAGCTTTTCCTGCTCATCGACCACCGCCACCCTCTGGATATCATTGAGGCCTATAATTCGAATCACCTCATCCAGGGTTGTTTTGGCTAATACTGTCTGTGTATCCCGGCGCAGGATATCTCTTACATGCTTCAGGTGTTGTACCTCTATTTTTTGGGCCTTAAAGGTATTCCAGTCAGGGGCCTCACGCATAACAGTGTGAAAAATATCGATCCGTGACAACATCCCAACAAGTGAACCTTCAGAATCAGTAACTGGCAGGCGTTTTACCTTTTTGTTTTCCATTAATTCTACCGCTTCAGTAAGGAGTTTATCTGCTGAGATAGTGATCACAGGGGTAGTCATTATTTCTGAGACATATCGTGAACAAAGTCGGTTGATCAATGATTCCCGGCAGTTATTGTCTGATTCCTTTAACAGCCCCAACCTCACGGGTAATCCGCCCTTGTAGATTAGGTCTCCCTGGGTGACCATACCTATTGGCCTCTTTTTCTCATCGATTACCGGCAGGCCCGTGAAGACATAAGAAAGCAATAAACGTGTTGCATCACTTAATGATGTATCGGCAGTAACATATCTGGGGGAATTTGTCATAACATCACGGACTAATAATTGCCTGGGGAAAAATGATTTGCGTGTCCTATGGCTGATAACGCTCATTTCATGCAGGGTTATGATTCCATCTGTGACCATTTCATTGAGCCCGTTTAATACGCGGTCTGTTTCAGCTGCTGGAAGGATTATATAAATTCGAACAGGCAGGTTGAATGAAAGGATTTCAAGCCGAGTGGTTGTCAACTCACCATTTTCATAACACCCTGCTACACCACGTGTGATAATGCACCGGGCAGCAATCTTGAGCTCCTTGATATACTGCATAACCGCGTCAGACAAAGGCTTCTTAAGGTAACGGGCCTCCTCGCTTGTAAAGATTTCAATAGCCCTGTAATTGAGCATCATTCCCTCCATTATTTAAGGCTTCCAAGCCAATAACCAAGAAAGGTTAATCCAAAACCACCCAGATTATTTATCATGATATTCATAATGGGTTGAATCGTAAGACCAGCACGGACAGCATTTGTTGTTTCCAGTGAAAAAGAGGAAAATGTGGTCAGCGCACCCAAAAACCCGGTGATAAGAAAAAGACGAACGCTCGGGGTAAGTAAGCGGACACTCTCTGCAAGGGCAAAAATCAGCCCTATTAAAAAACAGCCTGCCATATTCACAATAAGTGTACCCCATGGGAAGTTCACTCCCCATGTCTTAGCAGCCATTAGCCCGATCAGGTACCGGCATACCGCTCCCAGGCTGCCTCCCAACATAATGATTATAAGATTTTTAACCATTTGCATCTCAATATAAAAGGCTTTCATCATAAAAACAAAAAACCGCTTACAGGCATCTTTATAAACATCCTACCATGCATCTCTGCCGATAGGAGTCATCAGCTCTACCCGAGCGGTTATATGGGGGACCCCATCCCCTGATTTTTGTCAAATATATTCTATATTCTTTGATTAAAGCAACCTAAAAAACAGAGGTTCAGTTAAATTAAACAGGCCACATTAAATATGGTTTTTTCCGGTAAGTCAAAATTTTGGCTTAGATATGGCCTTTTTATCTCTCTTTTCAATTTGTATTTATTAATCATCCATAACATTTTATTATTACAACTGATTTTAGAGCTTTCAGGTGGCATTGAAATTGCAAATTTGAATCAGGTCTTCTGAATTAATATTTATTCTAAAACTACCAGTTTTAGAAAGGTGTGATGCCCTTATATGAATGCAAAAGATCAAAAATCTGAAGGCGGTAAGTGGTCACGTCTTGCAATAGCGATGATTATTGCACTCCTCTCCGGTGCGTTTATGGTCTTCCAGATCATTGCCTGGAAAGACCGGGAGATGCGGGATGACCATCTGGATAATGCCAGGATCGTTTCACAAACATTTGATATTGCCAAAATATTGGCCCTAACCGGCACAGGGGCAGATATTGGTACCCCACAATATATAAGGCTGAAGGCACAGCTCGCAGCAATAAAAGGAAGTGATTCAAGATATAGGTTTGTCTATCTAATGGGGCAGTTGCCTGATGGAAAGGTGTTTTTTTATGCTGACAATGAACCGGCTGGTTCTTCAGATGAATCGCCTGCTGGTCAGATATTCGATGAAGTGACAGAGGCAGATATGGTTGCCTTTAATCAGAAGAAGGCAACTATTGTCGGCCCCCAGACCGATAGATGGGGAAGATGGATGTCAGCCCTTATTCCACTGGTAGACCCGGAATCTGAGAGGCTTGTAGCTGTGGTGGGTATGGATATTGATGCTGATGACTGGAACAGCATTCTGTTCAAGACAGCCCTGGTGCCCTCATTTTATATAATTATTCTGATGGCAGTTATTTTTATCTGCATAATACTGCTATGGCACAGGGCAAGGTTTGATTCTCCTGCACACTGGATGTCACATATAGAAACCATGTTTATTTCAGCCACAGGGATCATCCTGACCCTTTTATCCTGCCACATACTCAATGAACAGGAAGGCCTTGACCATAGAAAAGCCTTTAAGCAGCTGGCATCAATCAAGACAGGCGCAATAGCTGAGATGATGCGTGATCTTCAGAATATTCAGTTAGAGGGCCTTGCAAGGTTTTGTTCAGGTGTTGACCATATTGAACAGATTGATTTTTCAAACTATACGGAATATTTGCTTGAAAAAAAATGGGTTCAGGCCTGGGAATGGATTCCTGTTGTGCCTGATATTGAGAAGGAAAATTTTGAACAGAACATAGAGGCTTCAGGATCAAAATATTTCCGCATCTGGCAGAGAGATGAGAACCGTAACAGGGCGCCTGCCAGTGGGCGAAATGAGTATTTTCCTGTTGTTAACATAATGCCCCTCAAAGGCAATGAAGATGCCGTGGGTTTTGATCTGGGTTCAGAGGCCTTACGCCGCAAGGCATTGGAAGAGGCTGCATTAACAGGGTTTGTCACTGCAACAGACCCCCTCACCCTTATCCAGGAAAAGGAAACTCAAAAGGGGATACTGGTCTTTCGTCCTCTATTTAATCATAAAATCCAGGGTCAGGTTAGGGGATATGCAGCGGCTGTTATAAGGATGGGCTCCTTTTTAAAATATGTATCGTCTGATGCATCTGTTCTCCTTGAATTGTCCATGCTTTATCCTGATGGGAATTCTATTCAACTCGCAGGGGCTATTAACGCCAGACCTTTTGAAATGTCAGGCACTGATCTAATGCGTCCGTTCTTTGCATTCGGACGTGTCTTTGCTATAACAGCGTATGCATCACCTGAATTCATCAGACTTCATCCAGCCCGAAGGGGGTGGATTGCATTAATTGTGGGGGGCATTATTACTTGTGCCCTTGTTATTATAATAAACCTGTTTGTGCGCCGAAGGGAATCACTTGAAAAACTGGTAATAGAGCGAACCTCAAGTCTTAAAAAGGAACAGGAGCGGCTTTCTAATGTAATAGAGGGCACCCATGCAGGCACATGGGAATGGAATGTCCAGACCGGTGAGATCAGGATAAATAAAATATGTGCTGAAATTATTGGTTACTCTATTGATGAGCTTGCGAATCTTGATTACAGGACAATGGTGAATCTGATGCATCCTGATGACCGCAAAAGATCAGGAGAGATTATTGAAGCCCATTTTAAAGGCGAAACCCCTTTTTATGTTAACGAATACAGAATGCAGCATAAAGATGGCCACTGGGTATGGATTCAGGTTCGCGGCAGGGTCATGACCCTGACCAGTGATGGAAAGCCGCTCATGATGTTTGGCACCCATATGAATATCACCCCCATCAAGGAGGTAGAGGAGGCGCTTGTCGAAACAAATGAACTGCTTGTCGAGGCGACCAATCAGGCTGAAAAGATGGCAGATGAGGCAAAACAGGCAACTATTGCCAAGAGCGAATTTCTTGCAAACATGAGCCATGAAATACGCACACCTATGAATGGTGTGATAGGCATGATAGAGCTCCTGCTTACCGCAAGGTTGACTGAAGAGCAGAATGAGTACCTTAAAATTATCCAGAATAGCGGAAATGCTTTGCTTGCAATAGTCAACGATATACTGGATTATTCGAAAATTGAGGCTGGCAGACTTGATCTTGAGACCATTGATTTTAACCTGAGGAGATTAACAGATGAGGTCAATGATCTTATGGCCCTGAGGGCTCAGGAAAAGGGGCTGGAATATCTTTCTGTTATAAAAGCTGATGTCCCATTGTTTTTGATAGGCGACCCTGTGAGATTACGTCAGATACTAATAAACCTGGTTGGAAATTCCATAAAATTTACCGAACAGGGTGAAGTGCTGATAGATATCTCACTTATGAGTGAAAATGAAACAGATGCCACTATAAGGTTTAGTGTCATTGATACAGGTATAGGTATACCCATTGATACACAGACCAGGATCTTTGAATCATTTTCACAGGCTGATGGTTCAACAACCCGAAAATATGGCGGCACAGGTCTTGGTCTTGCGATATCAAGGCAACTGGTAAAAATGATGAACGGAGAAATCGGCGTAGAAAGTGAACCGGGCAAGGGCTCCACATTCTGGTTCTATGCTGTTTTTAAAAAACAGCAAGGATGCACTGAAGTAAAACAGATAATGCAGGAGGAAATCCGGAAAAAACGAATCCTGATTATTGATAATAACAGTACAAGCAGAGAGATTTTACGGACATATCTTAAATCATGGGGGTGTCGTTTTGAAGAGGTATCTAATGGATCATCTGCACTGGAAGAACTTGGTGCGGCAGCAGGCAAAGATCTTTATAATATAGCCATTATAAATATGAATATGCCCGAAATGAACGGGGAGGAGCTGGCGCAAAAGATCAGAGAAAAAGAGGAGTTTAAAGATATTTTTCTGATTATGCTCTCCGCTCTGAATCAGCGTCATGATACGTTTGCGATAGATAAATTTGGCTTTACGGCCTATCTGAATAAGCCGGTTAAAAAGATGCAGTTATATAATTGCCTCTGTGCAGTATCAGGCGAACAGGGACAGGAAATTTCGGAACAGGTTAAAGGACGGAAACAGGACCTCCATATTTCAGCGGAAAGAAAGCGGCTGGCTAAAATCCTTCTGGCTGAAGATGATACTACGAACCAAAAGGTGGCAAAAGGTATACTTGAAAAACTGGGGTACTCGCTTGATATTGTCAGGAATGGAAAAGAGGCGATTAATGCACTGAAAAAGGTGCCTTATGATCTGGTGCTTATGGATTGCCAGATGCCTGAGATGGATGGCTATGAAGCAACAGGTATAATACGTAATCCTGATTCAGGAGTAATCAATAACAGTATTCCTGTTATTGCAATGACTGCCCACGCAATGGCAGGCGATCGTGAAAGGAGTCTTGCAGCAGGGATGGATGATTATGTAACCAAACCGATCAGGATGGATTCCATGTCTGCTGTCCTGAATAAGTGGTTGACACAATACAGTGTTATTAAAGATACACCTGTTGAGGCAAAGGAGGCTGAGGCTGATCCTGTATTTGATAAAGATATGCTGATGGCACGACTGGGATTTGATGACGTACTTGCTGATACTGTAATCAATGGTTTTCTTGAAGACATGCCAAAACAGATAAGAAAGCTTAAGAGACTTATTGATAATGGCAAAAGTGAAGAGGCAGGGTATCAGGCACACAGGATAAAGGGCGCTGCGGCAAGTATAGAAGGGCAGGCATTAAGGGCTGTAGCCTATGAAATGGAAAAGGCGGGGAAATCAGGCGATATGGATGGGCTTAAAAGACTTTTCCCTGAATTAAAAAAACAGTTTGCCATTTTGAAAAAGACAATGAAGAATAGTTAGCGTTCAGGTTTCTGTGAAAGACTTTTAAAATAAAGGTTTGGCTGACGGCTGATAGCTGAATGCTGACAGCTAATTTAAACAGTATAACTAATATAGGGGTGCATAATGGCAAAAGAAAAGATTTGGGTTCTTATTATTGAAGACGATATTACATCAAGGGGGATTCTTGCCAGCCTGTTAAAGAGAAAAGGGTTTGATATCATATGCGCAGATAATGGAAAGCATGCGCAAGATATATTAAAATATTGCTCACCTGATTTCATACTCCTTGATCTCATCATGCCAAAGATGCATGGCCAGGCATTCTTGAGCAAGCTAAGAGAAACTGACAAGGATACACCGGTAATTATTATGAGCGCCATTGATAACCAACCCGCCCTTGTAGCAACACTGGAGAGTATAGGTATACAGGGCTGGATGCCAAAGCCTGTTGACCCTGAGCTTGCAGCACAAAAGATTAAGGAGCTTGTTGAGGCAAAAACAAAGAGGGCTTGAATGAAAAATCAAATATCATTTTCTAAACACCTCATTAAGTGTTTCAGGCAGGCCGTGCTTTTTTACTGCCCTTTTCCAGCGGGCGAAATATTTATCCTTTAGTTTCTCTTTGCCTGCCTTAAACTTGCGCGCCTTATGGAAATCTATAATGAATACCTCATTGTTATCGTTAACAAGAATATTCCCCGGATGAAGATCCACATGGTATAATCCTGAATTCATCAGGATAGCAATTTGTCTTCTTATTTCATTCAGGAGTCTGGCTATTCTGGTTTCATCTTTTAAGCTGATTGCGGCAAGGGTCTCGCTGTTTTTTATCTCCTTTAAAACAAGCCATCCTCTGTAAAAAAGAGAACCCTTTGTTGCAAAAGCAACCGGTTCCGGGACATTAACCCCAGACTTTGATGCATTTATCAGTTGCTCAAACTCTATCCTGTTACAGGGCTTACCGGTTCTTATATATGTTCTTTCAATAAATAATCTTATAAGACCTCCACGGGTATTATACTTGATAACAACCGGCCCAAATCCCTCCAGCTCTAACCTTTTTATGGAGCCTCTTCCTCCGAGGATTTCATCTGTTTCAACATTGGGCTCATCAAATATTTTGATCAGTGTTTCAAGCTGAAGGTGATTCAGCATGGATAATGACCCAAACGAATATGATTTATATTTTTGTTTAATTATAGGGGCCATAATTATACATTCATTTGTTCGAATTGATTTTAGATATATTAAGTTTTAATACTTATTAACAACATATTCATGGGTGTCAGCTATCACACAAACAGGATTTGGTCAATTTTTTACATTAAATACCCCGGTATTTTCAAGTCGCTTGATCTTTTAGTTCGCTTACGTCATTATGCCCCCAAAGATGAAGCTGTTTTACAGGAGTTATTACAACTATGCTCAACGTTGATAAAAAAAATAAAACCGGATGCGAAATTGTATCGGTAATCATAGTAAACTATCGTTCCTGGGAAAAACTGGCGGATTGTTTAAGATCCCTGCAATGCGTGGATAGATCAAATATCACTCTGGATATCATTGTTGTAGACAACTGTTCAAATGATGGCCAGTTTGAGGCTTACTCCTATGCCTTTCCAGGAGTCCGCTTTATACTTAATACCGGGAATTATGGTTATGCCCATGGATGTAATACCGGGGCAGGGGCAGGCAGGGGCGAATACCTGCTGTTTATTAATCCTGATACAATTGTGCGGCCCGGAAGTATCGAGCTGTTAATAACAACGATTAAGGATTATCCCACAAACTCTATATTATCAGTACTCCAGGTAGCGCCTAAAGGCAGGATAGAGAGGGTTGAGCGTTTTTTCCCAAGATGGATATCATTAACAGGGATAGGAAAATCTCTGTACCGGTTTATCAACAGAAGGCGACTAAAAAGGGAGTTTTCAAGAGAGAGGGCTGTAGTCTTTCCGGATTGGGTCTCAGGTTCTGTGATTTTTATGAGGAGAGAGGCATATCTTAACCTGAAAGGCTGGGATGAGCGTTACTGGATGTACAGTGAAGATGTTGATATATGTAAACGGGCTGCAAAAATGGGAGGCAAAATTGTTATGTTGCAGCAGGCCAGTTTTTTACATAATCATGGAGGTAGTTCGCGCATAAATACAGGTGTATCTGCTTTAACCAAATCTGAAGTTTATATATCAAGCCACGTGTACATCAGTATTCATAAACAGGGATTGTCGCGCACTGCTATGCAGGTGTTTCTGGTCTTAAGGGCCCTGGTTAAGAACATAATCCTGGCATTGCTCTCCTGCCTTGTCTTTCCCAGCAAAAGGGCAAAAGTGCAACGTTTGCTTTTAATGAATTTATGTCGTTATTACGCGAATGCCTTTAGGGTTAAAAGCTGGATCAGTCCGCGTTCAATTTGCTATCGGGAAAAGAAGGTTAGAGACTCGTAAACCTGTGGATGAGAAAAAATGTTCAGGCAATTTTTTTTAAAAAATCCCTGAGCCAGTCTCTTATCGCCCTGATAATCTTTTCTGTTTTGCTGCGATCAGTATACAGACGTTTTTCATCAGGGTTCACACTTTCAGGCCGGTATTTTAACTTGATTTTTGTAATAGCATTAAGATCATCCTGAAGGAATCTTTTATAGATTAGATTCAAGGGGAAAAACCTGAATTCTGACCTTGAGATCGATGCTGCCCAGTCTATAATATTTGGGTTCCTATCATTACCAAACAATATATTTGGCATCCTCTTCAGGTCACAGTGCGCGATTCCTCGATCATGAAAACTGTCAATCAGTCTTTTTAGATCACTAAAAAATTTATCATCAAGCTCTTTTGAAACATCCATGTTCCCGAGTTCAGTTCCCTGAATTTCTTCTATAATCAGGGCTACCCCTCCTATTGAACCGAAAAGAGAAGGCACTCCTGATAATCCTTCAAGTTTTTTATATGCCTTTTTTTCACGCCATATTAGAAAGCGACCTGCAATATTCCTGAACCAGAAACTGTTTAAACTGAAGTCCTTTACAATGGCCTTTACGCCATTTTCCTCAATCCGCCAGATAACCGGCCTTGTGCCCGTTGATTTTCTTAATATCCCGCATTGCTTTTTAGCGATATCAGCGAGTGTCAGACCTTCAAACATAATAATTCTCTGTCGTGAAAGTTTTTGGAACAATGGCCCTGTAAATTGGAAAGATATATTTATTCATTATTATAAAGGGTCTCCAAATGACTTTTTCGTAAATGTTTTTAAATAAGGCCCTGTCAGGTCTATTTACGTTTATACTCCTGATATGATTTTTCTTCAACCAGGTCTGACCCGACTCCGATATTAATCTCTTTTTTCATTCCTTTGTTTTTATTTTATTCATCAGTTTATCCAGCCTGTCTATTACATGGGAGACCTCGACAAGGTCCATGACCCCATGTCTTAATATCCTGGTTCCCCATCGGATCTGATCCGCGGGTTTCCTGAGGTACTTTAATGATGCCTGATTATACATGTTTACACACCATTCAAGACTCTTGTAAGGTCCTGTACGAAATGGATTGGAGGCTGCGTGAAGGCCTATCACCGGCGTGTCTGTAATAGCGACCATGTGCATGGGACCTGAATCAGGTGTAATCAGGACTGTTGCACGGCGCAAAAGTTCAAGAAATTGTGCAAATGTGTGTTGGCCTACCAGGTTGATCGGGGCCGCTATCCTGCACAAGCGGATGATCTCATCTGCCATCCGGTGTTCAGCAGATGATGAACCGCCACTGATGACCACCTGCATTCCATACTGATTAACAGCGTGATCAGCTACTGCAGCATATCCTTTTGCATGCCAGTTACGGAGTTCATGACTCGAACACGGGCTAATGATAAGGCATGGCTTTTCAGGATCTAAAACCTGCTGAGCCAGATCCTGTGCCCCGGGAACTGAAGGCAGGCCCCATTTGTATTCCTTTTTGCTGATGCCCAGCTTATCAGGAAAACTTAAGAAGCTATCCAAAACATGCTGCTCTGGTGTATAGGCAATCCGCTCATTAATAAAGAGGCCATGAAAAAAATTGGCGCGGATTCTGTCATACCCGATCTTTCGTTTTGCCCTTATAACCAGGCCTAAAAGGCTGGCACGCAGGGAAAGCTGCATAAGAAGCAGCACATCAAAAGAGCGGTTGCCCAACTGTTTTCTTGTATTATTATATTCTTTTATGCCATTTTTCTTGTTAAAAATAATAAACTCTACGCCGGGCAAATGGCCCAAAAGCTGATGTTCCACCTTTCCGATCACCCAGGTGATCTTGATTTCAGGCCTGTGGGTCTTAAGGGTATGGATCACCGGCAGCACATGAGTCACATCCCCTAACGCTGATAACCTGACAATACAGATGGAGTTTGCTGTGGAAATCATCTAACTTAACCTTTAGTTCTGCAAAATTTTGATTTTATATTTCTTCTTATTTTTTTATAAGTGTTTTTTATATCATTTAACAAAAAAGCTGTCTTAAACAAAATGGAATCTTTCAGATTATCATCTATTAAACCTATCGCTTTTTGTTCTGCCTGTAAAAACTTGCATAGATTTATCATTATAAATAGTTTTTTAAAAACAGCAGGCCTTTTGAGCCTGAAATCAATAAAGTAGACCTGATCATCTTTTATTAAGAAATTTGTAAGTTTTGGATCGCTCCTTGTGTATCCCTTGCTATGCAGGATTTGCAGGGATTTTAAGACTTCTGGCAGATTATCATCTGCGGCCTCTCTTCCTTCTATAAAATTATAGGCATAAAAACTGTCTACCACCATGCCAAATCTTCTTTTTTGCGCAGCAAAAATGGGGTCTGGAGCATTTAATCCAATATCATTTATTTTTTTTAAGCTCTCTATAATCCTGAAGGAGTCGCTCCCTCTGAAAAAGGTCAGAAACCTCTCCCCCCATCTTGAGTTTCTATTTCGTGGAATTTTAAAAATAATTTTATCAAAATCTTTTATTTTTATTTGAGACACAAAAGAATTTTTATTATCATTATACTCCGAAATTGTCTGATAGCTTTTTGAAAATATACTGTTTAACAAAAATATGGCTTTATCTTCATCTATGTTTGAAAGCACTCTGTATTCTTTATAGTTAAAATATTTCATTTTATAATTATTCACGAATAATTTGACGACAGGGCAGTGGCCTATTATTAACAAAAAGTCTTCATATGAAAAGCTGTTTATTGGGTGAAAAACAAAATTTAAAATTACAGATTGTTGCTACCACATGTTTTTGAGAAAATCAAAATAATAAATCATATTAAATATGCCCCTGATACAAGTGTAAAATGCACAGGAGAAAAAAACTACTGAAAACCTCAATCCGCCAGATAACGGGCCTTGTAGTCGTTAGCTTGCTCTATCATTATTTGACGAGGATTCTTAATTCTGGTAATTTCATGTGCATTTATCCTGGACCTACTGTGAAAATTAAGTTGGGAGTGGCACTCTTCTTTACCTGACTATTTGCGGACTGTTAAAGGAAAAAAATCTATTGGAGAAATTTTTATGGCAAAAAGACCATGGCATTCAATAATCAGACGTTCCCTGTCTAAATCTTTAAATGCCTTTTTATGCAGGATCATAAATACAAAAATAGAATATGATAAGATTGATGCAAAGGAGATAAACAGGATATTGATAATCAGGCTCAACCATCGTATTGGCAATGCCCTTTTTTTAACTCCTCTTATTAAGGCCCTGGAAAAAAAGTTGCCCAACGCCAAAATAGATCTCCTATTAGGGGCTGATTTCAGTGACCTAATAGGGAGAATGACTAATGTTAACAAAATCTATTGTGCCAATTCCCGCCTTATAAAAAGACCATTCAAGTTATTTGCTTTAATAAAAGAGCTGAATAAGAATGGGTATGATCTTACTATCTCTCCGGCAAAAAGTTCAGGAAGCAGTAATATTATGCAGGCATCTGTTAAAGCAAGATATAAATTAAGTTTTAGAGTGGAAAATATTATTAATTTCGCAAATATTGTTGTTGATTTACCTGAGACAAAACATGCCGCATTATTACCTTTAGCCGTGATGGAGGCATTTGCCGGAGAAAGATTAACCTATGAACCATACCTTGATATTTCACTATTTGATGATGAGAAAGCACAAGGTAAAGAGATATTAGCGCAGCTTATTGGTGAGGATAATATCGATGACAAGACAATAATAGGGATTTTTCGCGATGCCCGATATGAAAAAAAAATAGCTGATAAATACTGGCTGGAATATATCAATAAGTTATTAGCAACAGGGAATCCTTATATATTTGTGGATATAATAGCCCCCGACGGAAAGGCTGTCAGTGATGATATAAAATCGATTTCATTTGAAAATTTAAGAGAACTGGCATCTTTTATGGCTGCTTTGGATTTTTTTATCTGTGCAGACACCGGCCCCATGCATCTGGCATCAGCAGCAAAAACTAACATTATTGCCCTGTTTAATAATACATCCCCTGAAGCCTATGGACCTCTTGGTAAAAATGACAGGGTGATTGATATAAATAATAAAAATATGGATGAGGTTTTGGCTGAAACAGTATCTATTTTAAATTATTAGCTTTCAGCTTTCAGCTATCAGCTGTCAGCCTAATCTCTTTTTTATATGGTTATTGCTAAACACTAATTTAAATGAACACCTAAACCCTACTCCTTTCCCTGTGGCATTCCAGGCGGGGGCATCCTTCTCATGCCAGGCATTGATTGTCTGGAATTCAGATAATCTTCGAATTCCTGCATCTGGTCTTCAGATAGGATACTCTTTGCTGTTTCAATGTAAACAGTGTTCAGTATGGCATTATTCCCAGCCCCTTCATTCATTGGCCCCCTGCCGAATGGCGGCCCTCCCTGAACCATAAGAGTACTATCCTCTCTTCTTGTATCCGGGTCATTTTGTCTGGCATTATACAGGGCTTTAATCAGTTCATTTTGTTTTTCTTTATCAAGGCTGTTATCTTCAGCCATTACATTAAAGCCCATCAAGAGCATCCTTTCCTGTTCCGAATTCTGATATTCCTTGAAGGCATTAAGTTCATTAACCGACAAAACCTCTGATAATTTATTATCATATGTTGAGTTAATCTCCTCCATCTGCTGCATGAATGTTTCACTATCCATCATTTCAGGCGAAAACCCTCCTCTTCCAGGTCTGGGGAACCTGTTCATCATCTCCATGCGCATCTCGGAAAGCAGGTCATATAATCTGGTTTTGGTCTCTTCAGAGAGGTTGTTTTCCTCTACAAAGGCATCATATCGGTCTGATAAAAATGCCCTCTGGTTGTTCCTCATCTCAGGACTATTCATGAAATCAGATCTGTCAGGAAAATTAGCGCTATTCGTAGCCCTGTTTTCTACCTGGATCTCCTGTGTACCTGCAGTTGCTGCTGTTTTAGCTTTTTGAAGAGGAGTAACAGTAGAATCCTGCTTTGCCTTCATATCAGCAATGAGGGATTCCAGTCTCTTAATCTCTGCCATGTATTTTTCCGGCTCTTCTTGCGGATAAGATTCATTTGCCTTTTCTGCCAATGCAATGATGCGTCTGTGCTGAATAACCACTGTTATTGCAAGGGCCATTATTATAACGCCAATGACAGTCCTGGTAAGATTATTTCTTGTATTAACCTCTGTTACCATTTCACCCTCCTCTAATCACAAAAAGATATTTGAAGCACAGTATATCTTAAAGGGTATTAAGAGATACTGGAGAAGCTGGCATTTATCGGTTAAATCCAGTAATCGATAGAATCATTTATAAATAAATTTTCATCAGATAAATATCAATATAAATTTGGATTATCCGCCTTTTTCCTGATTTATCCCTCCTCCTAATTTACGATTTGACTTGGAAAGAAATTTGCTTTAACCATAGCATAGGAAATATAGATAAATCTGGAGATTTAATAATGGATTACAGAGAGATAGAGGCCCTTGCTCTTTCCTGTGGCTTTACCCACGTAGGAAAGCTTGATACTGATACTATCAAGGTGCGCAAAGAGGTGCGTGATTCATGCGCAGAGAATAAATGCCATGCCTATGGGAAAAACTGGTCATGCCCTCCTGTATGCGGAGAGCTTGATGCCTGTGAGAAGATTATCAGAAGTTATAAACATGGCCTGATCCTTCAGACAAAAGGGGCGCTTGAGGATTCCTTTGATTTTGAGGCAATGATGGAACTTGAAAAGGTTCACAGAAAGTCCCTTGTAAAATTTAACGATGAGATCAAAAAAGGCTATCCTGATGCTCTGGTCATAGGTACAGGCGCCTGTACCCTATGCAGTGAGTGTTCATACCCTGATAATCCCTGCCGTTTTCCCGAAAAGATGATCTCTTCAATGGAGGCGTTCGGCATTGTTGTAAGCGATGTATGCACGGCAAACAATATCCCTTATTATTACGGCCCGGGGACACTGACATATGTGGGTTGTGTTCTAATCGAATAGATTTCGTTAAGGAGTATTTATGCGTTGTCTTGAAATAAAAGGCAGTTCAAATGTATCAAAACTCATGGTGGGCGAGAGTTATAAAAATGTGGAGAAATATCTCCCTTCATCCAATGTTGTAATTGTGGCTGACAGTAATGTGTATAATCTTTATAATGATACATTCCCGCAATATAAGACCATAAAGATTGATGCAGATGAAAAGGTGAAAAGCCTTGATACAGTTAGCTTTATCATTAATGAGCTTGTTGAGATGGAGGCAGATAGAGGTCTTTTTTTACTCGGCATAGGCGGAGGTATTATCTGCGATGTTACAGGGTTTGTGGCATCCATATACATGAGGGGTGTTCCCTTCGGGTTTATATCCTCAACCCTGCTTTCACAGGTGGATGCAAGTGTAGGAGGGAAGAACGGTGTCAATTTCAAGGGATATAAGAATATAGTCGGGGTTTTCAACCAGCCTGATTTTGTCATATGTGACCCTGATATGCTTAAAACCCTTCCTGATGAGGAGATACTCAACGGGTGTGCTGAGGTCATTAAGCATGGTGCTATCGCTGATAAAAATCTGTTTGAATACCTTGAGAATAATCATAAAGCCATTCTTAAGCTTGATAACGATGTAATTGAGCGCATTGTATATGATTCTATAAAAATAAAATCTGATGTCGTAAACAGGGATGAAAAGGAGAGAGGGGAAAGAAGGATTCTTAATTTCGGCCATACAATAGGCCATGCAGTGGAAAAGGTTACAGGCGTAAGTCATGGAAAGGCCGTAAGCATTGGTATGTCAGCGGCAGCAGGCCTTTCAGAAAGCAGGGGTATCCTAACTCAACCTGACAAGGAGAGGATTATTGAACTGATTAAAAACCTGGGGCTTCCTTTTGAATTAAAGGCGGATAAACAAAGGATACTGGATGCAATGAAGAGGGATAAGAAGAGAGATGGCGGCACCATCCATTTTGTCCTCCTGCATGGAATAGGAAAGGCAGTAATAGAGGATCTTTCAATAAAAGAGCTTGAGGAATATTTTATATTAACGAAGTAACCGCTTTCCAGAGCCCCTCAGTATCTATGGGCTTGGGTATGTATTCATCTGCCTCTGTGTTCATTCCATCTGCATGGGAATATTTTGTGCCCGGCACATGCTCACTCACAGCAGTAAGAAGAATAACCGGAATTTCCCTTGTACTGGCGCTTGCCTTAAGCTCTGCGCAAAGGGTATACCCATCCTTCCTGGGCATCATTACATCAAGAATAATCAGATCAGGTCTTTTTATTTTTATGGATTCCTCACCTTCAACGCCGTCATAGGCCTTCCCAACGGTGCAACCCCTGCTTTCAAGCATCAGGGTTATTGTTTCAACCATGTCCGGATCATCATCAATTACCAGTATATATTTGCTTGTCATATTAACTCTCCAATCATTTACGGGATCAGGCATGATCTAAAATTTATATTGGAATTTGTCAACCTGTTCTGTATAAAATTATCTCTTTTTCTCCCTGATAATAAGAACATCATTTTTTTCTCGATTATGTCAATATATTGACTAATATAAAATCTTTTATGTCTTTGTGAGGAGGTCCCTTTCTTAAGAGTATGGTAACAGGCTGATCGCTCAGACGCTGATTGCCAGGTTTTGCAAATATTTACAGGATGTTAAAACACATTTTCCTGAAATCACTTTATTTTATTGTCCTTTATTTGACCATTTTCAGGATGAATAAACAAGGATGAGTTAATGGCATGTATATTGCTTTTACATAAATATTTGGTTCTTTAATTCAATAGTATGCATGAAAAATTGGTTCAGCGGATATGAAAATATTCAACATGAAGTTTATAATATTAATTTCATTTATATCAGTTTTGCCTTATGCAGGCGATTTAACCCCGCAATCTGATCTTATTAAACAGATGGATGTTATTGTCGTGGAGTAGGCTGTGAATTTATCAAAACACATAAAAGAGATAAAGGGGTTGCCTGTAGTTATCCTGATTATAAGCCTGTTTCTTTCGGCTATAACCTTTATGATAATAAGGGAGAAGGAGCATCTTCTTCAAAGGGAATATATTATAAATACAACTGACCGTGGAGCCAGATATCTTGAACTGGTGGGTTCACATGCCATATCTATAATAGGTCTGTTAAATTCATTTTATAATTCATCTGATTCTATAACCAGGGATGAATTTAAACACTTTGCAACTGATCTCCTGAAGACCTACCCCTTTTTAGAGACCCTTGAATGGGTCCCCAGGGTTAAGAACATTGAGAGGCATGCATTTGAACAACAGGCCCGTAGAGATGGGATTGAAAACTACCTGTTCTTATACCGTGGTAAGGATAACATGATGTACCCGGCAAAGGAAAAGGATGAATACTTCCCGGTATATTATATTGAGCCCTATTCTGGGAATGATCAGACAATAGGTTATGATCTCTCTACAAACAAAAAGATTTTTGCAGCGATGAGTCAATCATCTGAGATAGGCAAGGTGGTGGCAATCAGCCATTATGATATGACCGGTCAGGCTGATTCCAGGGAAAAACTCCTCCTGATTACACCTGTGTATGATGAAAATGGCACATCATTCATATCATCAGGCGGTAAACAGGGGCTGACAGGTTTTCTGTTGGGGGCGATAAATTTCAGGGAGATGGTTGAGGATGCATTCAGGCACCTAGGTTTTACAGGGGTCTCATCCCATTTTTACGATATCACGGATGGATCTGGCGACGCATCATTGATTATGTCAGTAAACCAGCCAAACACAGATAATGCACCCATTAAAAAAACCGATTTGAATTTACTGATAGCTCAAAAAGGTTTGGATAGATCAGGAAAAGCTTTTTTCAGGAGATGTCATACCTTCAGGCTTGGCGAAAGGGAATGGGCAGTAGTTTCTATCTTTCAAAAGGGGCTGCTTGAAAAATACCTTACCTATCAACCGGCTGTTGCTGGTTTCATAACCCTCTTAATAGGCAGTATGCTTTCCTATCTCTTTTATCTCCAGATAAAAAAAAGGTCTGTTATCGAGCAAGAGGTTAAGGAGAGGACAATAGACCTTGAGGAATATCAGAAACAGCTTATGGAAACCAACCGCGAGCTTGAAAAATCTATCCTATATTCAAATGAGATGGTAGTTAAGGCTGAGATAGCAAACAGCGCCAAAAGTCAATTCCTGGCGAATATGAGCCATGAGATCAGGACCCCAATGAACGGCATAATCGGTATGACCGGGCTTCTGATGCAGACAGAACTTAATAATGAACAGAGAAATTATTTGGATGTAATAGATACAAGCGGCAATTCACTCCTCTCTCTTATAGATGATATCCTTGATTTTTCAAAGATTGAGGCAGGCATGCTTGAGATTGAGACCATAGATTTTGATCTGCGTGCCCTCATGGAAGATACAGTTGAAATGATATCACTAAAGGCACAGGAAAAGGGGCTTGAGCTTACATCGTTTATATCACCGGAGGTACCACTTCATCTGAAGGGTGACCCCGGACGTCTGAGGCAGATACTTGTTAACCTGATGGGAAATGCAGTAAAATTTACCCATCATGGAGAGGTATCGGTTCAGGTTACGCTTGAAGATAGAGAGGACAAGATAGCATCCCTGGATTTTAGAATTTCTGACACTGGTATTGGCATTCCCCGTTCAAGAATAGCCATCCTTTTTTCCGCCTTTACCCAGGTAGACGGCTCTACGACAAGAAAATATGGCGGAACAGGGCTTGGTCTTGCAATATCAAAGCAGCTTGTTGAGTTGATGGGAGGGAAGATAGGTGTTGAAAGTGATGAGGGCCTTGGCTCTACATTCAGGTTCACATTAAAATTTGGAATAAATGATAATATTGATACCCAGGATATCAATTACCAGATTGACCTGAAAAATAAAAGGATACTAATAGTTGATGATCACAAAACCAACCGCCTGATTCTGAGCACACTCTTAAACTCCTGGGGTGCCCATACCCTTGAGGCCCCTGACGGGTCAAGCGCCCTTGATATAATCCATAGATTTACATCAGAAGGTGTTACGATTGATGCGGCTATTCTTGATATGCAGATGCCTGAAATGGATGGAGAAGAGCTGGCAAGAAAGATAAAGGAAGATAAGGAGACTGGCGATATTGCACTGATCCTGATGTCCTCTTCAGGGCACCTTGGTGAAAATGAAAAACTTAAAAAAGCGGGATTTTCAGCATGCCTTTTAAAGCCTGTGCGCCAGAGCCAGCTTTTTGATTCTATTTCAATGGCCCTAGGTCAAAAGATTGCACTTGATATTGATAAGGGCATTTTATCACAACCTGTAAAAGATGATAATACTGTTCAGCATGAGAGAAAGCACCATTTCAGGATCCTGCTTGCTGATGACTCGATAACAAATCAGGCAGTTGCAGCGGCTATACTGAACAAGCTGGGGTACAGGGTGGATACTGTGATAAACGGCGCTGAAGCCATAAATGCTTTAAAGAAAAATAATTACCATATTGTCCTTATGGATTGCCAGATGCCTGATATGGATGGTTATGAGACCACTAGAAGGATCAGGAAAAACGATGACGGGGTGAAAAACCCACATATCCCGGTAATTGCACTTACTGCAAATGCCTTGAAAGGTGACCGGGAAAAATGCCTGAATGCAGGCATGAATGATTATCTCAGTAAACCAATAGATCCGCTGGTTCTAAGGGATAAGCTTGAAAGATGGCTTCTGAATAAGGGGATCGTGGAGGAATTTCCCAATGAAAATTATCCTGATAAAAGTGATGCCCCTGAACTGAGTGTATTTGATTATGAAATTCTTCTTGAAAGATTAATGGGAGATAAAGAGCTTACCGATATAGTCCTACAGGGTTTCTTAAAGGATATACCGGCCCAGATGGCTGATCTCAAAATAATAGTAGAGGAAGGAGATCATGCTTTAGCAGGAGTCCTCTCACACAAGATCAAAGGGGCATCAGCAAATATAGCTAGCCCTTCTTTACAGCGGATCGCAAGTGACATGGAAAAGGCCGGCGAGTCAGGGGATCTGGAAAACCTGAAAAACCTTATGGCAAGGCTTGAAAAGGAATTTGATAAATTTAGACTTGAGACAGGAAAAAGGAATCCATGAAAGTTTTAGTAGCAGAAGATGACTTGACATCAAGAACAATCCTGGGGGCAATACTTGCCAAATGGGGTTATGAAGTAGTATTTGCGGTTGACGGGCAGCAGGCAATGGATATCCTGTCGCAGCCTGATGGGCCTAAACTTGCCCTTCTTGACTGGAACATGCCGGTTTTGTCAGGAATAGATGTATGCAGGAATCTAAGAAAAGCGCAGGTTAATGATACTATCTACATAATCATGCTAACCGCAAAGAGCGAGAAAAGGAATATCGTTGAGGGTCTCAATGCAGGTGCAAACGATTATATAATAAAACCCTATGACAATGAAGAGCTTCAGGCACGGATTAATGTGGGGAAACGCATGGTGGAAATACAGTCAGAGCTGGAAAAGGCCAAACATGCGCTTATCTATGAGGCCATGCATGACTCACTAACAGGGCTCTATAACAGAAAGGCCATACTTGAAATGCTTGCAAAGGAGCTTTCGCGGATTAAACGGAACGGCAGTATACTCCATATAGGCATGTGTGACCTTGATCATTTCAAGTTGATTAATGACAGATATGGCCACCAGACAGGTGATGAAATACTCCAGGGTTTTGCCAGGATCATGAACTCAAATCTGAGAGAACATGACTTTATCGGCAGGTATGGTGGAGAGGAATTTTTGATTATCTTACCCTCATCAGAAAGCAATATTAATAAGATGACATGTTTTACCAGGCTGCACAGGGTTATAGCAGATACAAAGATAGCGACAAGGTCAGGTGATCTATCTGTTACTGTGAGTATAGGCGTAACAAAAGCAGATGGAGAAAAGGGTATTGATGAGATACTGTCTGAGGCAGATAATGCCCTTTACAGGGCCAAGAACACAAGAAACGCCATATGCTATTCAGAACAATGTGGTGCGCCTTCATGATGGCTATTTATAGATCTCCTCATGATAGCATTTCCATTTCCTGTGAATCCACAGCCATAGTTCAGGCTGCTCCCTGATTGCCTTTTCAATGGTATCATTCTGAAGCTGTGTGGCCTGGGTCATATCAAGCCCTTCAATGTTTAACTCAGGGAAGAAGACGAGTCGGTGTTTTGTTACATCCTTTGTGCGGTACATAAACATGGGAACAACAGGGATATGATATTTGCTTGCAAGGCTATATATAAGCGGAATGGTTGATGCCTTCTGATTGAAAAAGTGGCAGGGTATCCCTTCGCGAAGGTTAGCCTTCCTGTCTGAAAAGATAACAAGATCCTCGCCACTCTTAAGTTTTTTAATGGCCGGTCTGAGCCCGTTTTCCTTATAGAGTATGCCTACACCAAAATTTTCATTATTGAAAACCCTCTCCTTCTCAATAATAGGGTTATCAATCATTCTGACAATAAAATTAAGCCTGTTAAAGGTGTCAGCGAAATAGAGGTGGGCATATTCCCAGTTCCCAAAATGGGCGCTTAATATGATAACTGAGGGGTTCTTTTTTCTGGCTGCGATCAGATGCTCTTCGCCTTCAACATGAATACGGGTCTTTAATTTATCCATGCCCTTTCTTGTTAACCGCATCATGTGTATCCATTCAAATCCCATCATGCCATAGTGCATAAAGTTTGATCTGGCAATAGCCTTTAACTCCTTTTCATTCTTTTCTTTGCCATACGCAAATTTTAGGTTTATCAAAGAGATTCTTCTATGATGAGGGTCAATCAGATAAAAGATGAGGCCAAAAAGTCGACCAAAGAAGAGCCATATCCTTAAGGGGAATATCCTTGATATAAGATGAAATG
>JAAZBV010000044.1 GCA_012513605.1 Desulfatiglans sp.
ATCTCCGGCCTATCCTTTCCTGGGGGATACCGAGCATATTCATCTTTATTATCTTTATGTCCTGATTAAGCAGGTATTGTGCACGAAGATCACTTAAATAAGAATCCACTGCTTGTCTTGATCGACCAATAGCCTTTCCTATCTCAATTGAACTCAGCATCAAGTTATTCTGATACGCCCTTCTAGCAGTATCCCTTGCCTCTTCATCATTAAGCTGTCTTGGACCAATAGCCTTATGGGCGGCATAAAGCAAGGGATCGGCTCCATTGAGTTTAATAATTTCTGCAGGGACTTCTTTTTGCCCGATACCCTTATATGCCTGAAATCGATGCGCCCCATCCAGTATGCGATATTTTCCGGGTAACTCCGGGTGCGCCTGAACCTGAATGGGATCAAACACAAACCCATCCCTCATGTTTTCCTCAAACATGGAGACCCTTTTATGGTCAATACTGCCTCTGGGATAAATGCTGTTGTCCAGAATAATGTCTTCGATTTTTACAGTGGCTGTTTTGTTCATACTCTTGATCCTTTGTTAATGGGTTCTCAAATGCAGATTGAAGGATTTTAGTCTGAAGGCTGTTAGGTCTTCTGCCTTTACTTTAGCCTACAGTCGAAATCCCTTCCCTGGGCACTATAGCCTCCGGCGACGGCGTCAGTCTGCTTTTCCTAACAGCCTACAGTCTAAACCGCTATAGCCTGCTTTTAATTACAAACATCATGCCAAATCTTTATATTTATTTATTGCTTGGGAACTAAAAAGCTGGAAGGCAGGGGTATCAAGGCTTTTAAGATACATTATAGTATATGAAGTGGTTTAACAGTGATGCTCTACCCTTTGAAAAATGATGATAAATGCACATTACTATGTGCAAGATTCAATTTTATTATGAAGCTTTCAGCTCTTCTATCTGATAACTGATCATCGATAATTGAACATTGAAACCCCCTAACAGTCATCAGCCTACAGTCTATCAGGCTAGTAATAAATCTTGCTTTCGTATTTAAAAAATAATAGCCGGAACTAATTAATACACAATCATTTGTTTTTATCTATTACTTGTAATGTTTTACAGTTATGAATTTAGATTGACTCCCTGTATCAAAATAGGTACATTATGGACAGCGCAAATAGAGAACCCATATTGAATGTCAATTTCTACAAAACTGATTCAGGCAAAGAGCCAGTCAGAGACTGGTTAAACTCTTTATCAAGGGAAGAAAAAAAGATAATCGGTGAAGATATAAAGACAGCTCAATTCGGTTGGCCAATAGGGATGCCCTTGATAAGGACTCTTGGGCAGGGGCTTTATGAGGTCAGGTCCAATTTAGTAAACAGGATCAGCCGTGTGATTTTCTCTGTTGAAAGCGGCAGGATGATACTCTTACATGGTTTTATTAAAAAGGATCAAAAGACCCCTAAAAAGGATTTTGAATTATCCTTAAAGAGACATACAAAGGTAAAAGGTGTTGATCGATGATGAAAAAGAATATAGGAAGCGATTTTGATGATTTCCTTAAAAAAGAGGATATGCTTGAAGAAATCCAGGAATCGGCCATAAAAAGAGTGCTTGCCTATCAGATAGAACAGGCAATGAAGGAGCAAAATATCACCAAGACTGATATGGCTAAAAGGATGAAAACCAGCAGATGTGCGCTGGACAGGCTCCTTGATCCTTCAAACGAAGCCATTACACTTCTAACCATGAAAAAAGCAGCGAATGTAATAGGACGCACGCTTAAAATAGAACTCACATAAGGTGTAAAAATCTTCAAGATATTGAAGATTTGATGTTTTAGTCTACATAATACTTCCAGACGAGTTCATACTCTGGCCCCGCAATATGCAGGGCAGGTTTGTCGAATGTCAAGAACTTTTCGGGGATCGTGGTATACACCCAAAACCGCAATACCACGACCCAGATCGTGGTATCCAGTGCTTTTTTTTTGACCGTAAACCCGATGTACCGCCTGTCGTGTAGTAGCTTAAAGCAACGGCGGTTGCCCTATAAGCTCTTGCACTACCTGTCCGCCATCTTATCACGTTCTGGTCTTTGAAGAAGACTGCAACATTCTTTCCTAACAGACTACAGACTAAACTCCTTCAGCCTGTTTTCGTCCCTCCGCAATCATGGCATTTGGCGGCATCATTTTTACCTTCCAGTTTAAACGCCCAGCCAGGAGATTCAGGCCAGTTGTGCTTTTTAGCGGTTTGGGATACTGAGAGCCCTTTTTATTGATCCTCATTTACAACTTTTGGCAATCTTGCCAAAAGTTGTAATTGCTGACCTCTAATCTCTTTTTCTCTATATCGTTCGGTGATACGCTCATGTGGGATTCCCTGCTGCTTTGCCAATCTTACCCTAACCGCTTAAAACCTATAGCCTGATTTCCTGCATTTAGCCTGACCTCCGACCTCTGACTTCCGGCTTCTGACTTCCGGCTTCTGATCTTTAACCTCTTTTATCGTTTTCCCTAACAGCTTAAAACCTATAGCCTAATTCCCTGCATTTCTTACTGACCTCCGACCTCTGGCTTCTGACTCCTGACTTCTGACCTCTATCTTTTCTCTTGCTTTTTCAAAAAATTAGCCTTAAATCTAACCCATTATATTTTCGGGTATAATGAATTATTGTCTTACGAGTCTTATCGTTTTCTCTAAAATCTTGAATCTTGTCAGAGATCCCGTGTTGTGTACGGGGAATATTGAATCAAGATTTTTACGAATAGTATTTTTATCGTCATTTTTACCCTGTTAAATCAGCGAAGCGGGATAATATATCATTTAACAGGGCAGGGCGGGAATCCAAACGCCGAAAGTCATTCCCCTACTGATCCTCCGTCGCCAACGCTTCCGTCGTCGCATAAAGCTATGACGGGACAAGATGGCGGGACAGGTCGGGGAATCCAGTTGTTTTTAATTTATAATTATTGGGAACTGTCCAATACCAAGGGCTCCCCTGTTTGTTCTTTTGATTTTGTTTTGGATGTAAGCAGGGTAAAGGATATCATCAAATGAAGTCGAGGAGATGAACAAGAGTCAAAGGCAGACCCTTTTCTCTTTTCAAATCGAGGTAATATTATGTCTGAA
>JAAZBV010000045.1 GCA_012513605.1 Desulfatiglans sp.
ATTCAAGGGGGTAGGTCTTCACTACAACGGGTTTTCACACCCCTCTCTAATAATTACAGTTACTTATACCCCGAAAAATCGTCATTTTTACTAAAACACTAATCGAATAGCGAAAGTCGGGCTAAAGAGGGGCCTGAAAATTTTGGAAACTTTCTTCTTGAGAATATTAGCAAAGATGATGCAGTAGTCTATATAGCAGAAACAGAGAAAGAGGCTGTCGGTTATATCCTGGCAATGATCCAGGATTATCCTCCTGTCTTTGAAGTAAAACAGTATGGACTAATCAGTGATCTGGCCGTCACAGCAAAATACAGAAGGACAGGTATAGGGTTGCATTTAGTTAACATAGCTAAAGAGTGGTTTATTCAAAAAGGGATGACCCGTGCTGAAATTGGCGTAGCGGCTACCAATGAGATTTCAACAACCTTCTGGACTAAAATGGGGTTCAGGGTATATAAAGAAAGTCGTTATCTGGACCTGAACACTGAACGAACTGCAACGTCATAAAAAAAAGGAACAAATATGCCAGTAAAGATTGAACAGCCTGCAATCATCGAGGCAGGCGGGGATAAATTCGAGAGGATTGAGGAGTTTATTGGTCGTATAAATTCAAAAACAACAGAGGTCAGCATCGCCCGTGTGGTAAGGCCTCCGCGATGGCAGGGGCCGGATCAAAGGCCGGAATTCATGGAGTGTTTATTTGTACTAAAAGGGATACTACAGATTCAATCCGGTGGTGAAGTGTTCATTATTCACCCGGATGAAGCTATTATAGTGCATGCAAATGAGCGGGTTCGATTCAGCACCCCTGACGAGGGGGGCGCTGAATATTTCTCAATCTGCGTTCCGGCCTTTTCACAAACTGCGGTTCACAGGGATGAATAGTGCCATGTGATACATTTTGACCAGAGACAGGGCATGCCCTGTCTCTACAAGGTTAAAAAAATTCGCAAAGGTACAGATATGCAAACACTTGTCCTGAGCCTTTCATCATCTGTTGTTCCCTCTCATTTCATCTCTTTGAATTCTATCCAGAGCACAGCCCCTATCTCCACATCCTTTTCCTCACCATCATGTTTTATCTTTTTGTCCGAGGTATTAAGCCCTGCAAATCCCCACCATCCCGCCTTTGGGACCGCATATGAAAATACCCCGCTACTGTCTGTCTTTACCACCTGTGTGATAAAATAGTCATTGGGCGCGCTGCTCTTTTTATCTCTATTATAATATTCTATCTCAACCTCTGTGCCAGGCGCGGGTTTTCCATCCACAAGCACTACTCCCTGAAACAGGTTTCCGGCATAAAGCCCGAATGGCCTTGTAAGTGGTACAATCTCGGTTTTAACTCCTATGGGTCTGTCCCACCCCTCATCGTCTCCAAATGCGGCTACAACTGTTTTTGTGTAATGGATGATATAACAGTCCTCAGCCGATTCCCAGTAAGGCGTTGGCTCCACATGAAGCCAGTAGACACCCGGTCTGTTTATCTTCCTGCTCATGTGCCATCCCTTTTTACCCATGATACTTGTCTCCTTAAGGGAAGGAAGAAGGTCTGTTTTTTCATTATTCATGATCAGTTCAAATTTTACTGGCCTTTCCATGTCCATGCCCACCATCTCAAACGGGTGTGAAAAAGAAATCTCAAAGATAACATCCCTTGCATCCCCCTGCATCACCATGCTTGTCGAGGGTATTGCCATGCCGAAATGGGCAAATGCATTGCAGTTAAAAGCAACCATTAAAATAAATAGAATAAAACCTATTTTCTTTTTCATAATTGTCTCCTCCTCTAATTTTCCTTAAGCCTTGCGCCCTGCGCCTTTCAACCTGTGCCTTGATTGCATATATGCGATTACACCCATGATCCCGAAGATATACCCTATGCCGCCAATAATCTCAGTAACACCCTGCCCTTTATCTTCCCTGAGCATTGCAAGTTCTCTTATGACCGGTTTAAGCCTCTCATCAAGGGCTGCATCAATTACCCTTTTAAGCTGATCAGTATCAGGCAGGGCCTCTGTATCTATCGACTCTACAATTTCTGAAGCATTATTTGTCTCTATCTTCTCTCCTTCAGAGATCTCCGAACCCTTCAATATATATTCGGCCCCATGGCCCATAGAGGATTCAAGAACTATTTTTAGATCTGTGATCTCCGGTATTCGGAATGAAAACTCGCCCGCATCATTGGTCTTACCGCTCAGTAGCTCCTTTCCTTCCATGTTAAAGACCCGTATGATTCCGTCCTGAACCTTCTTATTACCGCTGAAATAGCTCTCTGTATATATTGTACCCCCATCTTCCCAGGCAAAAAGATAGACCCTGTGTGCATATACATAAGACGAAAAAGAAAGCATCAGGAAGATAATCATGATTATTACTGAAGAACCTGTTTTGTATTTTTTACTATTTTTCATAGAACGCCTCAAAGATATCCGGTTTGACCTTTTTTAAAAACCTGACACAGAAGAGGGTCACAATACCCTCTATAAGCATTATGGGCATATTGGAGACAACAATCAGTTTTGAGATAATCAAAAACTGTTGCGCTGTAAAATAGAGAGAAAGCCCGACCATAATACTGCTTAAAAAGACCGCCATAAAACCGCACATGAAGGATGCAGCTGACGAGGTTACCGCATTTATGCCCTTCACACTCCTTTTAAAAAGCAAGTGGCACAACAGCGCTGGGAGCGCCATATTAAGTGTATTGACCCCGAGCGTTGTAAATCCCCCGAACTGAAAAAGTATTGCCTGGAGTAACAGGCCTATAAGGATGGCAGGAAAGGCCAACCAGCCAAGCATGATACCCACAAGCCCGTTAAGGACAAGGTGTACACTCGCAGGCCCCACAGGCACATGTATCAGGGAGGCGACAAAAAAACCTGCTGAAAGTATGGCAACCCTTGGTATGCTGTCATAATCAAGCTTTTTCAGTCCGACAGCCGTGCCTGCCACAGTGAGTGCTGCACCTGTAAAAAGCACAGGCCCGGTAAGTATGCCTTCAGTGATATGCAAAATATTATCCTTTCAAAATCAAAACCCTGTCATTAACTAATGGGCATTAAACATACAATCAATCAAATATATATGGAAGGGTTTTGGGGTACACCTCCCTCTGCTTTCCCCTGGTAAGGGTTTCAGGCATTACCCGTGCGAGCTCATCAGGAGTCCATCTCCCATCCTTGCAGAGCACCTGCTCAAGCGGCTGTGGCTCTGTAAATATCCCCACCCTGTTTTTAAACACCTCAAATATGCAGCCGTTAATGTTGCCTGCCTGTTCACTTGCAAGGTATGTCACAAGGGTGGCCACATCCTCCGGTTTGTTTTCCTCCATTATACCAACCTTGTCTACCACACCGCGCCATGCTGCGAGAGGGCGAATCACATTGCAGGTTGTACCGAACTTGCCCATATCCCTTGCCACTGTACGCGCAAAACCCACTATCCCCTCCTTTACGCATGAGTATGCAGCCTGCCCGAAAAAGCCAAAGCCTATGTGGGATGATGTGCAGACAATCCTGCCATATCCCTGCTCCTTCATGATCATGGAGGCAGACCTGGCGCAGAAGAATGTTCCATAGAGATGGGTCTTGACCATTGCATCCCAGTCCTCAGTCTTAATATCCCATATAACATCTGTGCGAATGATCCCGGCATTATTGATAAGGATATCCAGGCGGCCATAATTTTTTATGGCAGTATGAATGATATTCTTTGCCCCCTCTTCGCTTGCCACGCTGTCATAGTTTGCTACTGCCTCTCCCCCTGCCTTTTTTATTTGCCCCACCACTTTGTCAGCCGCCTCTGATGATGCCCCTTTGCCGTCATGGCTTGTACCGAGGTCATTTACCACAACCTTCGCCCCCTGTGATGCCATTGCAATGGCCTCTGCCCGGCCCAGACCATTTCCTGCCCCGGTTACAACAGCAACCCTGTTCTTAAGCATCTCTCCCATTTTTTCTCCCTGATAAAATATTTATATCTAAAATTCAAAAAGATATATCATATCATCCAATTAATTAAATGCATTTTCCTTGCGCCTCCTGTCCTGCCATAGCTTTAGCGACGGAGGAGGCTCCCTGAGCCCTGCGCCCTGTCTTTATGATATTCATAGTTCTTTCTGCATAATAAAAGAAGTTCGGATTCGATCTCTGTTTCAGGGATAGTGATTCTAACAGGGGTTTTATTTTTTGAAAAGGGCTGTTTTTCCAAATCACCTGCATTTATTTGCCTGTTCACAATAATCTCTTCAGGGGAGTGATCCGTGTAGCGGGTGAGTAAAAAATCTGTCTCATTATGAAAGCTGAAAAACCCTGCTTTAAGGAGTACGCCCTTTTTTAGCTCCAATACCATCACATGGGTGTCGCCAAAATAAAGGATATCCTGATCATGTTTTTCATCCCTTTCAACAATCTGTTTCTCAAGGAGATTCTCTATTAACATAATCCTGTCCCTGAGTTTTGCTGCTCCCTCAAAATCAAGCGCCCCAGCGCAGGTTTCCATCTCCCGCTTCAGCATGACAATAATCTCCGAATATCTGTATTCAAGCAGTTCAATTGCCTGCCTGACATTATCCATGTAGGTATCAGGAGAAATAATACCTTCGCATATACCGCTGCATTTTTTTAGCCTGTATCTGAAGCAGCTCTTTTTGGGTAGATGCCTGCATATGCGGAGCCCGAAGGTCTCTATTGCAAGATCCATAACTGCATCCCGGTATTCCTTGTTAAGGTATGGGCCGAACCTTCTTCCCTCTTCCTTTCCCTCAGTATCGGCCCACTGCCTGTTTGACCAGTTTTTCCTGTATGGCAACAAACGCGGAAGCCCTTCACCTGTTAGCACGATAAAGGGGTAACCAACATCATCCTGCTTAAGCATGCTGTTATACCCGGGTTTATAGAGCTTTATGAGATTGTTTTCCAGTATAAGGCTCTCTGTCTCATTGTTTACGATTATGATCTCAATATTATATATTTTTGGGACGAGCCTTCTGGTCTTCACATTCTGCCTTGTGCTGCGGAAATAATAGGAGAGTCTCCTGCGCAGATCCTTTGCCTTTCCCACATATATTACGCTGCCCTTTTTATCCTTCATAAGATAACACCCTGGCAGAGCAGGATACATCTCCGGTATGAAATCAAAATTTGCAGGGGCCTTGCCTCTCTTCTCTTTTTTCACTGGAATATGCCCTTATACAGAGACTGAGTATGGTAAAACTCTTTATAGTCTTTGCGCCAATGTATACCCGTGAAGATAGAATGTCAGCCTCTTTTTAACATGATTTTATCCCTGCCTTTTGTTATGTATAGCCTGATTTATAAAAATAGCGGGACATAGATGGCTACCATGAAAAAAAAGAAAGATCCGATACCTGACATTAAAACCCTTAACAGGATACTGAGGCCCGAATCTGTTGCGGTGATAGGCGCCTCAAACAGGAAGGATACACTTGGCAACCTGATTTTCCGCTCCATAATCAGGAACGGGTATAAAGGAAAGGTCTATCCTGTCTCTGCCACCTCCGGTACAGTCATGTCTGTAAAGGCAGTGAAGAGCATCATTGATATAGATGGCACGATTGACCTTGCCATAATCGTTGTGCCAGCAACAAGTGTGTTAAAGGTGGCCCGTGAGTGCGGCAAAAAGGATGTAAAGGGGCTGGTTGTCATATCTGATGGGTTCAAAGAGCTTGGCCCTGAAGGCGCAGAAATGGAAATTGCCCTCCGTGAAACCGCCATTAACTATGGCATGCGGATACTCGGGCCAAACTGTATGGGGTTTATTAATACAGACCCTGATATCTCCCTGAATGCCTCCTTTTGTATGGCACTGCCGGACAGGGGGCGCATGGCCTTTTTTTCCCAGAGTGGGGCACTCTGTGTTTCTCTTCTCAAGTATTCTAAAAATTTTAACGCCGGGTTTTCATCTATTTTAAGTGCAGGCAACAGGTCGGATATCGGGCCATCTGATCTTTTAAGATACTGGGAAAATGATGATTCTACAAAGGTAATCCTTTTGTACCTTGAGTCCTTTGATAACCCTGAGGAGTTCTATCGGGTTGCAAAAAGGGTCTCCCTTAAAAAGCCGATACTTGCCCTGAAGGGAGGTATCACAGAAGCAGGCGCAAAGGCGGCCTTTTCCCATACAGGGGCAATGGCAACAGATAGAGCGATAACAGATGCCCTGTTCCACCGGGCTGGAATTTTAAGGGTAGAATCTGTGCAGGAGCTATTCCACTCTGCAATGCTCCTTTCAGGTCAGCCCGTGCCAAAGGGTAAGAGGATTGCCATAATTACAAACGGCGGGGGGCCAGGCACTATTGCAGCAGATGAGGCAGAGGCGCAGGGGCTTAATATAGAACCCTTCTCTAAAGGGCTTGTTGAAAGGCTGAATAAAAAAACACTCAGGCCAATAAACATCCATAACCCCCTTGATCTTACTGCGGGCACCCCTGATACGGAATTTGTGGCCTGCGCACGCATACTGATAGAGAGCCCTGAGAATGATGCTGTCATATTGATATATGTCCCACCGGCAGGAGAAGGGGTAAGTCATATAGAGGCGGTCATAGAAAGGCTCGAACCGGAGGCAAAAAAGAGGGGGAAGAGCATCATTGCATCCTTTGTCGGTGATACCGGCCTTAAAGGTAAAAGGGTGAATAATGATACCTTTGTCCCCTATTTTCCTTTTCCTGAGGATGCTATTAAAGCCCTTGCAAATGCTGTGAGATACAGCGATATGATCAGTCGCGAACAGGGTGTTATCCCTGAATTTAAGAATATAGATACGGAAGCAGGGAAAAGGCTCATAAACCCATTTACAGTTGATACTTCAAACAAACCTCAATGGATACCCAGTGATATATTAAACAGCCTCTTTACCTGTTATGGAATATTGTGCGCTGAAACCCTGTTTGCAAACTCACCTGAGGAGACTGCCAGGGCTACTCATAAGATAGGCACCCCTGTTGCGATAAAGCTTGTTTCATCAACTATTACCCACAAAAGCGAGGTCGGAGGGGTAATCCTTGATGTTAAAACAGAAGAAGATGCAATTATTGCCTTTAATGCAATAAGAGGGAATCTGGAAAAAAAGTGCCTTTCAGTAGAAATGAGAGGGGTGATTGTTCAGAGGATGATCACTCATGGCATTGAGCTCTTTATGGGTGTTAAAAATGATAAGTCGGCAGGGCACGTGATCATGTTTGGCGCGGGCGGCATATATACCGAACTCATTAATGACACTGTAACAAGGCTTCTCCCTTTAACAGATATTGATGCAGAGGAGATGATCGGGGAAACCAGGGTGAAAAGAATGCTCACAGGGTACAGGGGCATGCCATTAATGGATATTAACGCCATAAAGGAACTCCTCTTAAGAATCTCGCAAATGGTTAAGGATATCCCTGAGATCATTGAAATGGACATTAACCCTGTTAAAGTACTGCCAGAGGGAAAGGGCTGTCTGGTTCTGGATGCAAGGATGCTTGTGGAATAAGCCATGTCAGACTAAAACGCTTATCACTACTTAAAAAAACATATAATTTCGGATTAAATAATTGAATGGTCGGGGCGAGAGGATTTGAACCTCCGACGTCCTGCTCCCAAAGCAGGCGCGCTACCAGTCTGCGCCACGCCCCGATTTGTGATCTAAAAACAAATGCCACAAAGTCAGGGAAATCTATACCTTTTATTTCAAAATTGCAAGCAATTCTTGAGGCACGTTTTTATTTGACTTATACCCTCCCACGTTCTAAAAAAGGCTCTTATCTTACTGATTGTTATAAGGAAAATGATGGAAGACATACAGAGTCACAAAGACCATAGAAATATAGATATTGACCAGGTTGGGGTAAAGGATATCAGGTACCCCATTACAGTTCTTGATAAAAACAACGGAAAGCAGCTGACCGTCGCCAATATTAACATGTACGTGAATCTCCCCAGGCAGTACAAGGGTACACATATGAGCCGTTTTGTTGAGGTACTGAATGAGCACAGCAAGCTGATCTCGCTCCAGAACTTTTCTGAGATCCTCCTGGAGGTAAAGACAAGGCTTAACGCTGAAAGCGCCCATATGGAAATCACATTTCCCTATTTTATCAACAAGATGGCGCCTGTTACCGGAAGCGAGGGACTCATGGAATATAACTGCTGCTTCAGGGGAATTATGGACAAAGGGCTTGATATTGTTACCATAATAAATGTGCCTATCTCCACCCTCTGCCCATGCTCAAAGGAGATTAGCGATTTTGGTGCACATAACCAGAGGGGGATCGTAACCCTTAAGGTAAGGTTTAAAAAGTTTATCTGGATAGAAGACCTTATTAAGCTCGTGGAAGAGACCGCATCAAGCGAGGTATATTCTGTGCTGAAAAGGGAGGATGAAAAGTATGTTACTGAAAAGGCATACCAGAACCCGAAGTTTGTTGAGGATATTGTCAGGGACATTGCCTTGAAACTTAATAATGATCCAAATATTACGTGGTTTGCGGTGGAGTCAGAAAACTTTGAATCTATCCATAACCACAATGCATATGCATATATAGAAAAACACAAGGACTAAAGGGGTATTCACCATGTCAGATGACCTAAAAAAAATGTACAAAACAGTAATGGATGACCACTTTCCCCCTGAGATAACCATCTCCTTTGGGGGGCAGACCCTTTTCTACAGGAAAAGGACATGGCGGATCCAGGACGAAGATAGTGGCGAGCTTATAGAAAAGGGGCTAAGGTATGGTGAAAACCCTGGCCAGGAGGCGGCCATGTATGAGCTTACCAACGGGAACCTTTTACTGGGCGGCTGCAAGTTTATTGAACCGGGAAAGGGGTTGATATCAGCCATTACAGAAGAGGATATGATTCAATCAGGAAAGCATCCGGGAAAGACCAACCTTACAGATATAGATAATGCCCTGAACATCATGAAGTATCTTACCCTTAATCCTGCTGCCGTTATAGTAAAGCATAACAACCCCTGCGGTGTTGCATATGGTCCCAGCCTTTCAGAGGCATTCTACCGCGCTAACATGGCAGACAGGGTAGCTGCATTTGGCGGCTGTGCTGTATTTAACAGGCCGATTGACATGGCAACGGCAAATCTTTTATCCGACATATATGTTGAAGTGGTTGCTGCCCCTGATTTTGAAGAGGGCACTATCCCGGTTCTGGCAAAACGTAAAAACCTGCGCATAATAAAGATCAGTAGGATCAGCGACCTTGAGTATTTCAAGGAGAACAGGTTTGTAGATTTCAAGAGCCTTATTGATGGCGGCCTTATGGTACAGCAGTCACCCATCAACATTATAAGGAGCGCTGCCGATTTTAAGCCCGCTACCGTTGAATACAAGGGCAAGGTCTACACCATAGAAAAAAAACCAGGTGAATCAGATTATGCTGACATGCTCTTTGGTTGGCAGGTGGAGCAGGGGGTTACATCCAATTCGGTTATCTATGTAAAGGATGGTGTGACTGTCGGCATAGGCACAGGCGAACAGGACCGCGTGGGCGTTGCAGAGATAGCAGTCATGAAGGCATACACCAAGTATGCTGATGCCCTCTGTTTTAAGCAACACGGCATTCCATATAAAGATATGGAGTTGAAGGTAAAAAAAGGTGAAGCAGATAGTGACATTATTACAGATATTGACCTTGAGACAATGGAGGCCAAGGGTGGGTTAACAGGCTCCACCATGGTCTCTGACGCATTTTTCCCATTCAGGGATGGTGTGGATGTAGGTTTAGAGCAGGGGATCACAGCCATTGTGCAGCCGGGTGGTTCCATGAGGGACTTTGAGGTAATCGAAGCCTGTAACGAAGCAAACCCTCAGGTAACAATGGTCTTTACAGGCCAGCGGGCGTTTAAGCATTAAAAGACAGGTATGCGGTTTTCGGTCTGAGGTTTAAGGTTTAAGGGGCAGATTAAAATACTCACAAATAAAATCTGCAAGACCTTCAGGGTTATCAAGGTCAAAGACCGGGACACTGAGATCAAGTTTTGTATCTGAGGCAACTGCAATCAGGTCAGGGTCATGAATAAACCTCGGTTTTTCATGGACAGCTGACCTGAAGATCTCTATCTTGGGCCGATTTTCCCTCTTATACCCTTCAACAATTACAATATCCATGCCCTGCATAAATGGGAGGAGTTCATCAAGCAGGGGGTCATGATCAGATCCCATCATCATGACAATAGAGTCAGGGGATGAGATGATCGTCCTGTCTGCGCCCGCCCTCCTGTGGCGATAGGTGTCTTTCCCCTCTTTATCTATTTCAAGGGCAGCATGGTGATGTTTCACTGTGCCCACCTTAAGATTCCTTTTCTTTAAGAGTGGCAGGAGTTTTTCTACAAGGGTCGTCTTTCCTGAACCAGACCACCCTGCAATTATTACTGCAGGAGGAATAGATGTATCATTTATGATAAGCAATTACAAGGATCCTGAGATAGGTTATTCAACAGACTCATTCTTTCTTCTTTTCAAAGATTTCACTGAAGATGTGGTCATCAGCATCAAGGCATGCTTTTTTAAGCTGGTTGTATTTTTTTAACAGCTCTTTACCCTCTTCGGTAAGCTTGGAACCCATCTTTCTGTCAGTATCTACAATCCGCGACTTCAAATATCCTTCTGTAGTCTTTATCTTGCTCCAGACCCCCTTGTAGGACATCTTCATAACCTTTGCTGTCTGGTTAAGAGACCCTGTCTTTTCGATTGTCTCAAGGATCTTCTTTCTTCCTTCACCAATAATGATGTTATTGTTTTCGTCAACAACCCATTGCTTTGAAAGCAGTTTTAGTTCCACCATTGAATCTCCTTTTATTATGAATCCTTATATTATGTTTAACATAAAAACTCAAATAAAAATTACCCCAGCTCAACCCAGAGATCTCCGCTTTTAGAGGGGTCGTATCCGCCAAGCCCTGTTACCCTTTTTCTAAAACTATCAGTCCCTATTGTTTTAATAAGCTCCGCAATATTTTGATTCTTAAGGTGCTCAGAGGGGATTATAAGATCATACTGCTCTCTCACAATCGGTATGAACTCCAGATCCAGGGCCTTTGCCGCTGCATATATACCCATGCCACAGTCAGCAGCACCGCTTAAAACATCCACTGCAACAGCCATATGGGTATACTCCTCATGGTCATATCCCTTTATCTGTGAAGGTGCATACCCTGATTGTTTAAGCTTATAATCAAAAAGAATGCGGGTGCCTGAACCTGCCTGCCTGTTCATAAAGGAGATATCCTCTCTTAATAGATCTTCTACGCCCTTTATGCCCTTCGGGTTACCCTTTTTAACGATCAGCCCCTGATCCCTCATGACAAGGTGAAACAGACTCACTTTTATGCCTTTGAGATATTTCCTGATATATGAAAGGTTATACTCCCCGGTCTCCTCATCAAGGAGATGCGAACCGCCCAGGTGACATACCCCCTTTTTTATTGCCATGAGCCCACCGAGGCTACCCACGTTACCGGAAGAGACCCTTATATCCTTTCCTTCCTTTCTTATCTCATCGGAGATAATATCAAGGGTTATGTCATGACTCCCTATAATAACAATGGTGTTTTTCAGCTCCTCATCATCAACTAAGAGTTCAGCCTCCACCTCCTCTTCCTGGGTGATCCCTTCGGACAGGGCCGGTATCCTTATAATGCCCTCGGCCCTTGTAAGTGTAGTTACTGACCCTGCTGCCCTTGGAAGGGGTGTTGCCACCATCTTGCCTCCGACACTGCCTATATTAACCCTTAAGAACTCCTCTGTGCCAAGTTTAGAAGGGATATTACGTGACGGTTGCACGGCTATGGTCTTTCTATTCTTTAGCCTGATATCCTGCATGCTGTGTAAAAGTGGTTTTACAAACTGATCAAATGAGAGCACCGCTGACACTGTATACCCGGGGTTTCCTATAACAGGCTTGTCATTGATTTCACCAAGGATAGTGGGCTTTCCAGGCATCATGGCCACGCCATGTACATGCACTATGCCCAGCTCTGCTATGATGCCCGCTGTATAATCCTTGCTGCCTGCTGATGACCCTGCATTGATTATGATCATATCAGCCTCGGATTCTGAGGCGCTGATAAGCGCATTGCGTATGGACTCCATATTGTCCGGGATGATACCCTTTACGACCGGGATGCCGTGGCTTTCTGCTACAAGAGCGGAGAGAGTAACCGAGTTGGACTCTATTATCTGGCCCTCGGAAAGGGAATCCATATTCTCCCCTATATCCCTGAGACTTACAAGCTCTGTCCCTGTAGGGATTATGGTTACCACAGGCCTTCGTCTTACCGATATGCGGATGATACCTGCTGAAATAAGGGCACCCATGTCATAGGGTCTTATCATGTGATTCTGTGGCAAAAGAAGCTGTGTTGCCACAATATCCTCACCCACCTTGCGTATATTCTGCCAGGGGTATGCAGGGGACATGATTTCAATGGTCTCTTCATCTATCTGATGCAGCTTTTCCACCATTATTATGGCATTGTAATCTTTAGGCAGGGGCTGCCCTGTATTGCTCCAGAGGGCATCCTTCCCGATCTTAAGTGTTTTCGGATTTTTTTCTGTGGTGTCGTATGTATCTTCTGCCCTTACTGCAATACCGTCCATTGCAGCGGCATGATAGGATGGGGCTGAAAGCCTTGCAAACACAGGCTCTGCGGTCACGCGACCAAGGCTGTGATCAACATCAATAATTTCAGGCAGGCTCTTCCTGCTTTCCCACCTTTTAAAAAAAATCTCCCTTGCATCCTTTAATGTCTTAAGATCAAGGTATACATTCCGTTTCATGTAATACTCCGAAGAATCCTTAAACAACTATAAAACACATCCCGTCAGTTATTGAAAAGCATGACATCAACTACCTGCCCCTGATAGACCCCTTCAGAGTTTCTCTCTATTCTGATCAGCCCATGGGCATCAACCAGCGTGGATATCAGGCCTGACTTACCAAAAACCGGTACTGCCAGAAGTTTACCATTATCATTTTCTAGCCTGACCCTTATAAAGTCATCACGCCCGCTTTTTGATTCTATGTTTCTGCTCATAACGGCCTTGATGCCTCTGTTCAAAACTGTATCATCCGCATTGCTTCCTGAAAGCCTTCTGATAAATTCCTTTAAAAACACTTCTGCCACCACCATTGCAGAGGCCGTATGCCCGGGAAGACCGAACACTGCGCGGTTACCTACCTTTGCTATTATTGTCGGTTTGCCAGGGCTTATGGATATGCCATGGGCTAGTAACTCCATATGATTAAAAGACTCAAGGACATTGAGTGTCATATCCCTTGTGCCTACAGAGCTTCCACCTGATATCCAGACTGTGTCTGCGCAGGTAAGCCCCTTTTCCACTAATTTTTTGAGCTCCTCAAAATCGTCTCTGCATAAGCCCATTATAACTGGCTCTGCACCCTGCTCCAGACAGAAGGCATTAAGGGTATAGCTGTTTATATCCCTTACCCTGCCCGGCCCCGGATCATTTTCAATGGGGACGATCTCATCACCGGTAGAGATAATGGCAACCCTGGGCCTTCTGAACACTGGGACCTCCCTTATGCCCAGGCCAGCAAGTAACCCTATGTCCTGTGGCCGCATTTTTCTTCTGGCATGAAAGGCTGTTGCACCCTTTTTTATATCATCACCCGGAGATATCACATTTTCAAGTGGTGATATGGCGCGGGAAACCTCAATGGTGTTTTGATCAAGGGGATGACAATATTCAAGCATGACAACCCCGTCAGCCCCTTCAGGCAGCATGCCCCCTGTGGAGATCTTTATTGCCTTTCCGTACGAAACTGAAATGTCCGGGACATCCCCCATTAATGTCTCTCCGGCAATTTCAAGGAATGCGGGCAGACTCTCTGAGGCCCCAAAGGTGTCCTGCGCCTTAACAGCATACCCATCGACCGATGTCCTGTAAAACCCGGGCAGCTCTTCAGGGGAGATGATATCCCTGCTTAAATAGAGGCCGGTCGCATCGGAAACAGGAACCTTCACCTCTTCAACCGGGACAAAACCCCTTACAATTTCAAGGGCCTCTTCTGTTGAAATTACCTTAAAAAACAATATGTTACCGCCTATAATTACTATACCTGCAAACAGGAAAAATATCCGGTTTTCAATCAGTTATCCGATTATTATTTCATGTTAGACATAACATATCGTTGAGGGTTTAACAATATTTTAATTATACTTTTGTTAACATATAGAGGATAGCAGCAGAATAAAAAGACACCCTGTAAACCTAGCGTTACAGGGTGTCCTGGTTTGCATGTACTCTATTTGTCAGATAATGCGGCTATGCCTGGCAGGATCTTTCCTTCAAGGTATTCAAGAGAGGCGCCACCCCCTGTTGATACATGAGAGAGCCTCTCTTCAACGCCAAATTTTTTTGCTGCGGCAGCGCTGTCTCCACCACCTACTACCGATACTGCGGAAGAATCAGCTATTCCCAACGCTATCCTATTTGTGCCTTCTGCAAACTCATCCCTCTCAAACACACCCATTGGCCCGTTCCACAGGATAGTGCCTGCCTTCTTTATTTTTGATAGGAACAGCTCTATGGTTTTGGGGCCAATATCAACCCCCAGATACCCATCCTTAATATTCTCATCCGCTGTTGTTATTATCTTTTTCGGGCTATCAAAGCTGTCACATGCAATATGATCCTTGGGAAGTATAAGCTCCACCTTACCCGCCTTATCAAGGATGGTCTTTGCCAGATCAAGCACCTCCGGCTCATATCTTGATGAACCTATCTTTATACCCTTTGCATACAGGAAGGTATAGGCCATAGCGCCGCCTATGAGTATTACATCCACCTTTTTGAGCATATTTTCTATTAAGGGCACCTTGTCAGAGACCTTGGCACCCCCAAGTATAAGTATAAAAGGTCTTTCAGGGGAGCTTGTTACCTTTTCAAAATACTCTATCTCCTTTTTAACCAGAAACCCTGAAACTGATTCAAGATAGTGTGTGACCCCTTCTGTAGAGGCATGCGCCCTGTGACATGTGCCAAAAGCATCATTTACAAATATATCACCAAGTCTGGAGAGCTCCTTTGCAAACCCTGAGTCATTTTTTTCCTCCTCCTTATGAAACCTTAAGTTTTCAAGGAGGACAACCTCCTCCGGCTGCATTTTATTAACAATATCAACAACTTCAGGACCAATACAGTTATCCGGCTTTTTGACCGGCCTCTTTAAAAGCTCACTGAGCCTGTGGGCAACCGGTGTAAGGCGCATCTTTTCCTTTACCTCACCTTTTGGCCTCCCAAGGTGGCTCATCAGTATCACCTTTGCACCATTTTTTAGGGCATATTCAATGGTGGGGAGAGACTCCCTTATCCGGTTGTCATCCGTGATATTCAGATTATCATCCAGGGGAACATTAAAATCTACCCTTATCAATACCCTTTTATTCTTAATATCTACATCTTTAATGCATTTTTTATTCATTTTATCACCTCTTCATTAATTAACATTGATAATACTTAAATACCATTGTTAATACAATTTATAAATACATTGCATATAACGACTAAACTGGATAAGATATCCCTCTGAAAAATACTATACAATGCCAGGGAATAACATGTCCATCCTATTTGCGCTTGTAATCTTATTATCGTTTTTTATCGGGGCCATCCCCTTTGGGCTTATTATAGGCCGTTTAGCAGCAGGGGTAGACATTACCCGAAGGGGAAGCGGTAATATCGGGGCCGCTAATGTCGCACGGGAGATCGGGGTCAGGTGGGGTTTTATTACCCTTATGTTTGATATATTAAAGGGTTTTTTGCCACTGATGATAGGCATGAAGATCCCCGTGCAATACCATAATATCTTCCTGATCATCCTCTCCCTTGCTATTCTTTTAGGGCATATGTACTCTCCCTTTTTAAGGTTCAGGGGCGGCAAGGGTGTTTCCACCGGGTTTGGCATATTTCTAGCCCTTTCACCAATATCAGCCATAATATCCTTCTGTATCTTCCTCTTAACTGTGTATCTGTTCAATTACATATCGCTTGGATCAATATCCGGGGCATGCTTTATGCCTGTTATATTGGCCCTGATGGATAAGCCTGCCCATTACATTGTTATTGCCCTGCTTACCGCATTATTGATACTTGTGGCCCACAGTGAAAATATTAACAGGATAATCACGGGGTCTGAAAGGAGATGGAGAAATTGATCATGAAAGATGCTCCAGCAGCCTTTCAAGCTCCTCATCCGAATTAAAGAATATGTTGATCTGCCCCTTTTTTCCCTGCCTTTTTATCTCTACCTTTGTACCAAGCGCCCTTTTTAAACCGTCAGCGAGTGTATCTATATAGTATTCATCTTCACCCTTCTCCTTTTTCACTGGTTTTTTGGTAGCGGCCTTTTTTATCAGGTTTTCTGTCTGCCTTACAGAAAGCTCCCCCTTTATTATTATATCCCTGAAACTCTTCTGCTCCCCGGGTGTCTTTAGCCCGGCAAGTACACGGGCATGACCCATTGTAAGGTTACCATCTATCACATCCTTCTGCACATCTATCGGAAGAGAAAGCAGCCTTAATAGATTCGTGATGGTTGACCTGTCTTTACCCACCCGTTGGGCAAGTGTCTCCTGGGTTGTATTTGAGTTCTCAAGCCACCTCTGATATGCCTGGGCCTCTTCGATGGGGTTAAGATCCCTCCTGTGGATATTTTCAATAAGGGCCAACTCCAGGGACTCTATCGGGGTTGTCTCCTTTACCACAACAGGAACGGTTTCAAGGCCAGCCCTCTGGGCAGCACGCCATCGTCTTTCACCGGCTATAAGCTGGTACCCATCCCTGTTTTTACTTACAAGAATAGGGGTGATAACACCCTTTTCCCTTATTGACCCTGCCAGCTCCTCAATTGCTGCATCTTCAAAATTCTGTCTTGGCTGCATGGGGTTCGGCTCAATAGCATCAACAGGACACTGGAAATACTCCCCGGATTTAGGTGCCTCCTTTTCAGTATCCTCTGCATCCGGTATCAGCGCAGATAATCCCCTTCCCAATGCCTTTCTCTTAATCATTTTTTTCTCCTCTCTTTATTACTTCCTTTGCCAGATCAAGATAACTCCTCGCCCCCCTTGATTGCGCATCATAGATAATGATAGGCTTTCCATAGCTGGGAGCCTCACTGAGCCGCACATTCCTGGGAATCACCGTATCAAAGACAGTACCTTTGAAATGCCCCCTCACCTCCTCCTGCACCTGTGCGGAAAGGTTATTCCTTGCATCATACATTGTGAGAAGTATGCCAACTATCTTAAGCCCCGGATTAAGACTCTTTTTTACTGCCTTCAGGGTGTCCAGCAGTTGACTCAGCCCTTCCAGAGCATAATATTCACACTGAAGAGGGACAAGCACATAATCAGAGGCGGTTATTGCATTTATGGTAAGGAATCCCAGGGATGGCGGGCAGTCAATAATTATAAAATCATACGTATCCTTAATCCCCTCAAGCCTTTTCTTGAGCAGATACTCCCGGTTATCCTCCAGATACATCTCAACCTCTGCTCCGATCAGCTCTTTCGTTGCCCCCATAAGGGACATACCGGGCATCTCTGTCTTCACTGCAGATACATCAACCCCAGCAGAGCCCAGCATAAAATCATAAAGCCCGGCCTTCAGGGAAGACTTGCTGTATCCCAGCCCGGTTGTGGCATTACCCTGGGGATCAGAGTCGATGATAAGCACACTTTTACCTGCCTTTGCGATTGAGGCGGACAGATTAACCGCAGTCGTTGTCTTTCCAACCCCACCCTTTTGATTTGAAATGGTAATAA